>JAFGGA010000018.1 GCA_016930835.1 Deltaproteobacteria bacterium | reverse complement strand
GAGGACGAAGCCTCATGTAAACGTTGGGACGATAGGCCATATAGATCATGGCAAGACGACGTTAACGGCGGCGATTACGAAGCATCTGGCGAAGAAGGGATTTGCGGAATTTGTTCCGTTTGATTCGATAGACAAGGCGCCGGAGGAGAAAGCGCGGGGGATAACGATAGCGACGGCGCATGTGGAATATGAGACGAAGAACCGGCACTATGCACACGTGGATTGTCCGGGTCATGCGGACTATATTAAGAACATGATTACTGGTGCGGCGCAGATGGATGGTGCGATTTTGGTGGTTGGAGCGGATGATGGTCCGATGCCTCAGACGAGGGAACACATATTATTAGCGCGTCAGGTGGGAGTTCCGAGTATTGTGGTATTTTTAAACAAGTGTGACATGGTGGATGACGAGGAGTTGATTGAGTTGGTGGAGTTGGAGTTAAGGGAGTTGCTGTCGAAGTATGAATTTCCGGGGGACGATATTCCGATCATTCGAGGCAGTGCGTTGAAGGCTTTGGAGAGTGATGATGCGGACAGTGAAGAGGCTAAGCCGATATTTGAGTTGATGGATGCGATTGACAGTTATATTCCGGAGCCTGTTCGAGACACGGACAAGCCTTTTTTGATGCCTGTGGAGGATGTATTCAGCATATCGGGTCGTGGGACGGTGGTGACGGGCCGTGTTGAGCGTGGCATGATTAATGTGGGAGACGATGTTGAGATTGTTGGGATACGAGAGACGATCAAGACGGTATGCACGGGCGTGGAGATGTTCCGGAAGGTATTGGATCAAGGGCAGGCGGGAGATAATATAGGAGTACTGTTGCGAGGTACGAAGCGGGATGAGGTTGAGCGTGGACAGGTGGTAGCGAAGCCTGGATCGATTACGCCGCACACGAAGTTTAAGGCTGAGGCGTATATATTGACGAAGGAAGAGGGTGGTCGTCACACGCCGTTTTTCAATGGATATCGGCCGCAGTTTTATTTTCGGACGACGGACGTAACGGGGGTGATGACGTTGCCGGAAGGGGTTGAGATGGTGATGCCCGGTGATAATATATCGATGGAAGTGAGCCTGATCACACCCATAGCGATGGAGAAAGAGTTACGGTTTGCCATTCGGGAAGGCGGCCGTACCGTCGGTGCCGGCGTCATCAGTGATATCATCGAATAAAATGGTCTAAATGGAGATTTTTATTCATGCGAGATATAATTTTATTAGCCTGTGAACAGTGTAAAAGAAGGAACTATTCCACAACTAAGAATAAAAAAAAGACCCCGGATAAGTTGGCTTTTAAAAAATTTTGTCCTTCTTGCCGGACGCATACGGTTCATAAGGAAACAAAGTAGACTTTTTATATGCAGGCCAGTAGCTCTAACGGCTAGAGCACCGGACTCCAAATCCGGGTGTTGGGGGTTCGAATCCCTCCTGGCCTGCCAACTATCTATACCCTTTGAGAGAATATAATTTGAATTCGATCCCAATACTGTTCAATGATCATACTGAGAAGCCATGAAAAAAACCGACAAAAACAAGAAAAAGAAGAATAAAAAGGTCCTGAAAAACACTCAGCAGGAAAACGGGTCGAATGTGAATTCAAATTCCACGTTCACTCCTGTAAGTACGATGAAAGAATCAAAAACGGGGAATTATCAACCCGCTTTGAAGAGAGTATCTGAAAGGAAAGTCAATGAAAAAGGCTCCGTTTTGAAATATTTTGATATGGTGGTACAGTTTTTCCGAGAGTCTAAAATGGAGCTTAAAAAGGTAAAATGGCCGACGAGAAAGGAACTGTTGGCCGCGACCGCTATGGTTATCGTTTTGTCTTTAGTGATTTCATTTTACCTTGGGTTGATTGATTTTGCGCTCGTTAAAATTATTAAAGGGATCATCGGTTAATCTTATCGGTTATAGCAATGGAAAATGATAAAGATAGCAATAACATTAACCTGAAATGGTATATCGTACATACTTATTCCGGGTTTGAGAATAAGGTTAAGGCAAATCTTCAGGAGAGGGTCAAGGCCCTTCACCAAGAAGCCTATTTTGGGAAAATTCTGGTGCCTACGGAACAGGTGATTGAGCTCCGGAAAGGGCAAAAGAAGACTTCTTCAAGGAAGTTTTATCCCGGCTATATTATGGTGCAGATGAATTTGAACAAGGAAACATGGCACACGGTCAGAAATACGGCGAAAGTAACGGGCTTTGTCGGTGGTGGCAGCACCCCTCCCCCTGTCCCTGATGAGGAGGCTGAGAAAATCATTCAACAGATGGAGGAAGGTGTCAGCAAACCTAAGCCCCGGTATTCTTTTGAAGAAGGGGATGAAGTTAAAGTGGTGGATGGTCCTTTTAGTAATTTCCAAGGGACCGTCGAAGAGGTTAAACCGGACAAAGAAAAGCTAAGGGTTTTGATCACCATATTCGGGCGATCCACACCTGTTGAGTTGGATTTTATACAAGTCAATAAGGTTTAGACTATCAAGGAACGGAAACACGAAGAACAAAGATATATTCATATTGGGTCATTTCAGGCAATGGTGCATCTGAAAGGATTCCGTAATCCATAATTCGAAAAATAGACGCTCATTTTTTAGAAAATTTTCATGGGCGAGGATGAGGTTGGTAATGGCAAAAAAGATTATTGGTAATATCAAGTTACAGGTTAAAGGTGGGCAGGCCAATCCTTCGCCTCCCATTGGGCCGGCGCTCGGACAGCATGGTGTGAACATCGCCGAATTTTGCAAGACATTTAATGCCAAAACACAGGATCAAATGGGAACGGTGATCCCGGTCGTTATCACCGTTTATGCCGACCGGTCTTTCTCTTTTATTACAAAAACACCACCGGCATCCGTACTCTTGAAGCAAGCCGCAAAGGTAGCTAAAGGATCAGGAGAACCTAATAGAGTGAAAGTTGCTGAAATCACTAAAAAACAAGTCGAAGAAATCGCAAAGACGAAATTTGAAGACCTAAACGCCTACGATCTGGAAAATGCCGTGAAAATCATAGAAGGAACGGCGCGCAGTATGGGCATTACAATCGTTTAATAATAGTGCGAGAGAGAATGGAAATGGCAAAAAAAGGAAAAAAATATAGAGCAATCGCGGAAAAAGTAGATCACTCAAAAAGGTATAATTTCAACGAGGCGATTCAGTTAGCCACGGAATCCGCCTATGCAAAGTTTGATGAAACAGTTGATATTGCTGTTAAGTTGGGTGTTGACCCCAGACATGCCGACCAAATGGTACGAGGAACGGTTGGATTACCTCATGGTGTGGGAAAAGAAGTGAGGGTCCTGGTTTTTGTCAAGGGTGAGAAAGAGAAGGAGGCCCTTGATGCAGGAGCCGATTATGCCGGGGCGGATGAATTGATCGAAAAGATACAAAGCGGATGGCTAGAGTTCGATAAAACCATCGCAACCCCTGATATGATGGGCACCGTGAGTAAACTGGGGCGCATTTTGGGTCCGAGAGGCATGATGCCCAATGCCAAACTCGGGACGGTGACCTTTGACGTGGGCAAGGCCGTTAAAGAGATTAAGGCCGGCAAGATAGATTTTAAGGTTGAAAAAGCAGGCATTGTCCATGCACCGATGGGTAAGGTTTCATTCGGTTCGGGCAAACTTTCGGAAAATATCAGCGCTTTCATGGATACTATCCTTAGATTAAAACCTTCAACGAGCAAAGGTACCTATCTGAAAAGCATTGCCATTTCTACGACTATGGGTCCAAGCATAAAAATTGACCCGGTATATGTGAAAGACATACTCGCTAAATAAATTAGTTTGTCTCTATTCGGCGCACATTTCTAGATGGTTCATGTGAAAGGTTGAATAATTCCCAACTGACATTGTGTTTGTGAGGACTCGGTTGTCCTCTGTATCAGTTTAGATCTCTTTTTAGGGATCTGCTTTGATGGTCAAAGACAGTGGGTGCCCAAGCGATCCATAAAATCGACCAAGCGGTTCGGATTGTGAGGGGCTTAATGATTTTAGGCCCACCGAGACTGTGGAAATCAAACTTCTATGGTAAAAGCCCTCTGCCTTTGGCAATCTCTAACCTTATTTGTCAAAAGAAGAGGAGGTGGTGAATATTTGAAGAAAGATGAGAAAAAGGCCTTTGTGGCGGATATGAACGACCGTTTGAAAAAGGCCAAAGCGGCGTTTTTAGTCGATTATCAGGGTTTGGATGTTGAGGCCATGAACCGATTAAGAACAGAGTTGCGCAAAGTGGACGCGGAGATTCAGGTCGTTAAGAACAGGCTCTTAAAATTGTCAAGCCGAGATACGGAGACCGAGGCGATAAAGGACCAGTTTATAGGCCCCTGCGCCCTTGCCATTACGTATGATGACGTGGTCGCACCAGCTAAAGTTCTTACCAGTTTGAGTAAAGAACTCAAACAATTGACCGTTAAAGTGGGGCAAATTTCCGGTAAACCCATTGATTCGGAGGCCATCAAACGATTGGCGGATCTTCCGGGGCGCGATCAATTGATTGCACAAGTGTTATCGGCTATGCAGGGTGTTCCCGCATCATTTGTAAGGGTTTTGAACGGTGTTATCTTGAAGCTGCTCTATGCCCTTAAAGCAATCGAAAGCAGTAAGGTCGGCACTTTATAACGACCGTTTCATTTTTTCATTAAAATACGTTATCAAGGAGGTTGATATATAGATATGGCAGAGAAAATCACGAAAGAAGATGTTGTTGAATTCATCGCGGGGATGACGGTTCTTGAACTATCGGAGTTCGTAAAGGAACTGGAGGAGAAATTCGGTGTAACGGCCGCCGCTCCGATGGCTATGGCTGCCGCACCCGTGGCGCAAGCAGAGGAAGAAGCAGCTGAAAAGACCGAGTTTGATGTGATTCTTACAGGTGTGGGCGACCAGAAGATCCAAGTGATTAAAGTCGTCCGTGCTATCACAGGCCTGGGATTAAAAGAAGCCAAGGCTTTGGTGGATGGCGTTCCCGGTGCCGTGAAAGAGGGGGTGGCGAAAGAGGAAGCGGAAAATGTTAAAAAACAGTTGGAAGAAGTAGGCGCCACTATCGAGATCAAATAGCTCGAAGAAAAATCGGATATGATGTTCAGCCCCGTTTTGGGGGGCTGAACATCGTCCATGTATGATGTCTTAATCGTTTTATTGAGCATATTATTCATTCAACCAAGAAATGAGGAGATCAAATGAATCCAAAGGATGGCTTCAGACACCGTATAAGAAGGAAATTTGGGATCATCGGCAAAACGATTGATATCCCCAATATGATCGAGGTTCAAAAGCAATCTTATGATCGTTTTCTTCAAAAAGATATCCCACCGGGGGAGCGGATGGATATTGGTCTTCAGAGTCCTTTTCGAAGTGTTTTTCCCATTCATGATTTCAGTGGCACATCATCTCTCGAGTTTGTCCGATATACATTCGAAGATACCAAATACGATGAGGAAGAGTGTCTTAACAAAGGCATGACCTATGAGGCACCTCTTCGGTTGACTGCCAGATTACTCGTTTTTGATACGGACGTGGAAAACGGCACAAAAAGCATTCGCGATATCAAGGAGCAAGAGATCTACTTTGGTACACTCCCGATGATGACAGATCGAGGTACGTTCATTATCAATGGAACGGAGAGGGTGATTGTCAGTCAACTCCATCGGTCACCAGGGGTGTTTTTCGACCATGATAAAGGAAAGACCCATTCCAGTGGTAAATTATTATATTCAGCACGGATCATCCCCCTCAGAGGTTCTTGGCTTGATTTTGAATTTGATCCCAAAGACCTTTTACATGTGCGTATAGACAGACGCAGAAAATTTCCCGCCACTACGTTTTTAAAGGCTCTTGGATACAGTTCAAAAGAATTATTGGTGGAGTTTTACAACACTGAAAAGATAACATTGAGCAAAGAAGGCTGTTATCGTTCGGTTAATCTGGAGAACCTTTTTAGAACCAAGGTCTCGGAAGACATTATAGACCCAAAGACAAAAAAAGTCCTAGCAAAAAAGGGCGATAAGTACACAAAAAGGCTACATAAAATGCTTGAAGTGGAAGGGATATCGGAGATCCCCGTTGCCATTGAAGATGTAGAAGGGCGAATTTTGGCTGACGATTTGATGGAACCATCCACCGGTGAGATTTTAGTCCCGGGGAATCAACCCCTTACCCGTGAGACCATTGAGTTTCTGTTGCAAAAAGGTATTTCTCAGATTGAATGTCTGGTTTTAGATGCGGCCGATGTGAGCGCAACCATCCGGGATACCATGTTACTGGATAAGATAGATAGCAGTGATGAAGCCAAACTGGAGATCTATCGAAAGATGCGTCCCAGCAGCCCACCTACCCAGGAAGTAGCAAATAAATTTTTTAACAGCCTTTTTTTCAATTTTTCCACTTTTGACCTTTCACCGGTCGGTAGATTGAAATTGAATTATCGACTTAACCTGGATGTGCCACTTGAGCAAAGAACCTTAAGAAAAGAGGATATTGTTGCAACGGTCAAGGAGTTGATTCGTCTAAAGAATACTGAAGCATCTGTTGACGATATTGATAATCTGGGCAATCGGCGCGTGAGAGCAGTGGGGGAACTCCTTGAAAATCAGTATCGGATCGGTCTTATCCGGATGGAGCGGGCAATAAAAGAGCGTATGAGCCTACAAGAAGTTGAAACCCTCATGCCACATGACTTGATTAATTCGAAACCGGTTTCCGCAGTGGTAAAAGAATTTTTCGGGACCAGTCAGCTTTCCCAGTTTATGGATCAAACCAATCCATTATCCGAGGTCACGCACAAGAGACGTCTGAGCGCTTTGGGTCCGGGCGGGCTTACCCGTGAAAGGGCCGGTTTTGAAGTCCGGGATGTGCACCCCACCCATTATGGCCGGATATGTCCCATTGAGACACCTGAAGGTCCTAATATCGGTTTGATTGTATCTCTCAGCACCTATGCACGGGTCAATGAGTTCGGATTTATCGAGACCCCATATCGATACGTGGAAGATAGCAAGGTCACTAAAAAGATTGCATACCTTTCCGCTTTGGATGAAAAGGAGTTTCCCATTGCACAGGCCAATGCTCCCTTGGACAATAAAGGAGCTTTTATTCGAGAGGAAGCGGCCGTTCGAATCGCAGGTGAGGCCAGTAAGGTTCCTGTAAAAGATGTGGTTTATATGGACGTGTCACCAGATCAGCTCGTCAGTGTTTCCGCGTCATTGATTCCTTTCCTGGAGCACGATGACGCCAACAGGGCCTTGATGGGCTCCAACATGCAACGTCAGGCCGTTCCGCTTTTGAGGGCGAGCGCACCATTGATCGGTACCGGTATTGAAAGTGTTGTGGCCAGGGATTCAGGTGTTGCCATCATATCCAAATGTGACGGTGTCGTCGAGGACGTGGATGCCTCTCGTATCGTCATCCGCGCTCATGGTGGCGATGGCCACACGGAAGATGAAGTGGAGATTCATAAATTGATAAAATATAAGAAGTCCAACCAAAACACCTGTTACAATCAGAAACCCATCGTCATGAAAGGTGATGTTGTCAAGAAAGGGCAGATCATCGCTGATGGCCCCGCCATGGAAATGGGAGAACTGGCGCTCGGCCAGAATGTGATGGTGGCATTCATGTCTTGGGGGGGGTATAATTTTGAAGATTCCATTATTATCAGCGAACGCATCGTGACCGAAGACCGATATACCTCCGTTCATATAGAAGAATTTGAAGTGGTTTCCAGGGACACCAAGTTGGGGAAGGAGGAAATCACCAAAGACATCCCCAATGTCGGTGAAGAGGCGTTAAGTAACCTGGATGAGAGTGGTATCATAAAGATCGGGGCTGAGATCAAGGTGGGCGATATTCTGGTGGGAAAGATTACACCGAAAGGTGAGACCCAATTATCACCCGAAGAAAAGTTGCTCCGAGCCATATTCGGCGATAAAGCGGGGGATGTTAAAGATACTTCATTGCGTGTCCCACCCGGTGTGGAGGGAACCGTCATTGATGCTAAGGTTTTTTCCAGACGCGGTGTCGAGAAAGATCAACGCAGCCTCACGATTGAACAAGAGGAAAGAGAAAAACTGGAAAAGAATCGCTTCGATGAAATCGAGATTATCCAGAAAAGCGTTAGGAAAACATTAAAAGGCCTATTGGTGGGGAAAAAGTTAAAATCCAATCTGAGGGATAATACTACCGGTAAGGTCGTCGCTAGTACGCGAAAACCCATATCTGAAGAAGATGTTAACACCATTGCCATAGAGAATTGGGCAGGTGCGGATATCGGAGCATCCATGGACTTGATCGAAGAGATGGAAATCTTGGTTGAAAAATATAAAAACAGGGTTGCCCAGATTGATAAACTTTTTTACGACCGGATTGAAAAATTAAACCTCGGTGATGAGCTAGCTCCGGGTGTCATCAAAATGGTCAAGGTTTATGTTGCGGTCAAGAGAAAATTGTCAGTGGGTGATAAAATGGCAGGACGTCACGGTAATAAAGGTGTTTTGTCCAGGATTCTTCCGGTTGAGGATATGCCCTATTTTGAAGACGGCACACCCATTGATATTATTCTAAACCCTTTGGGCGTCCCATCCAGGATGAATGTGGGCCAAGTTTTGGAGGCCCATTTAGGTTGGGCATCCATTGAACTGGGCAGAAAAGTTAGGGAATTATTGGAAAGAACCAATGATATCGAACTTATTAAAAAAAGGGTGAGGAATTCATTTTCAAAGAAGGAGTTTGATGAATTGTTCAAAGACGTAACGAATGAAGAATTCATCGAAAAAACATATTCATTGACACGCGGGGTTCATATGGCCACGCCGGTTTTTGACGGGGCTATGGAGGATGAGATTCAAAAGTGCCTGGAACAAGCTGGACTTCCAGTAACTGGGCAAACCACACTCTATGACGGTAGAACCGGGGAACCTTTTGATCAAAAAATCACAGTGGGCATTATGTATGTAATGAAACTCCATCACTTGGTGGATGATAAGATTCACGCACGGTCCATCGGCCCATACTCACTCGTGACACAACAGCCTTTAGGCGGGAAAGCGCAATTCGGAGGCCAAAGGCTTGGTGAGATGGAGGTTTGGGCGATGGAGGCGTACGGGGCGGCCTATTCATTACAGGAATTTTTGACGGTCAAGTCGGATGATGTAGCAGGAAGGACCCGAATGTATGAGAGGATCGTCAAAGGGAATAACGTTCTCGAGGCAGGATTGCCTGAATCTTTTAAGGTGTTGATTAAAGAGCTGTTGAGTCTGGGCCTCGAATTCCAATTATTGGAAGAAACTCAAACCCCGATATCTGTTGATCCAACAACTCATTGATGGATTGAAAAGAATTAATCTTCTAGTCATTTAAGGAGAAGACAATGGAAGAACTCTATAACTTCTTTACAAAGCCAAAAGATCCGTCCAGTTATAACGCGGTTCGTATCTCATTATCATCACCTGAAAAAATCAGGGAAAGATCATATGGTGAGGTAAAAAAACCCGAAACCATTAATTATAGAACTTTTAAACCTGAAAGAGATGGTCTGTTTTGCTCGAAAATATTTGGACCGATTAAGGATTATGAGTGCAATTGCGGTAAATACAAAAGGATGAAGCACAGAGGTATTGTTTGTGAAAAATGCGGCGTTGAAGTCATTCAATCCAAGGTTCGACGCGAGCGAATGGGGCATATTGAGTTGGCTGCACCTGTAGCTCATATATGGTTTTTAAAATGTCTACCATCAAAGATCGGGAACCTGGTCGATCTTACATTGAAAGATTTGGAAAAGGTCCTTTATTTTGAAAGTTATATTGTCATTGATCCAAAAGATACTCCGTTGACAAAGGGCTCATTGCTGACGGATGAGCAATTGTCCCGTGCTCGTGAAGAATATGGATATCGTTTTGAGGTGGGCGTTGGGGCTGAGGCCATCCAAAAGATGTTACGAGAATTGGATCTTGAAGTGCTTTCCAGTGAATTAAGGGCCGAGATGTTGAGCACCAAATCGGAAGCAAAACGGAAGAAATTGGCCAAGCGTTTAAAGGTTATAGATGCCTTTAAGGACTCTAAAAACAGACCGGAATGGACCATTATGGATGTGATTCCAGTGTTGCCCCCTGATTTAAGGCCGCTGGTTCCTCTTGACGGTGGAAGATTCGCCACTTCGGATCTTAATGATCTTTATCGAAGGGTGATTAATAGAAACAATAGACTGAAGCGGCTTCTTGAATTGAGTGCGCCAGATATTATTGTGAGAAATGAAAAGCGAATGCTCCAAGAGGCGGTTGATGTACTATTCGATAACGGTAGACGGGGTAAAGTGGTCACGGGGGCGAACAAGAGACCGTTTAAATCTTTAAGTGATATGCTGAAAGGGAAACAGGGACGATTTCGCCAGAACTTGCTTGGAAAACGGGTTGATTATTCCGGTCGGTCCGTTATTGTCGTGGGTCCGGATCTTAGACTCCATCAATGTGGCCTTCCCAAAAAGATGGCCTTGGAACTCTTTAAGCCTTTTATCTACCACAAATTGGATGAAAAAGGGCTGGCCACAACCATTAAATCAGCAAAGAGGATGGTGGAACGGGAGACACCAGAGGTTTGGGATGCCTTGGATGATGTAGTGAAGGAATATCCTATCCTTCTCAATAGGGCTCCCACTTTACATCGATTGGGTATTCAAGCATTTGAGCCCATCCTGATTGAAGGAAAAGCGATTCAGCTTCATCCGCTGGTATGTACCGCTTTCAACGCGGATTTTGACGGAGACCAGATGGCCGTCCATATCCCCTTGTCCATCGAGGCTCAGATTGAGGCAAGGGTCTTGATGATGTCCACGAATAATATCCTATCACCCGCGAGCGGTGATCCCATTATCGTACCCAGCCAGGATATTGTCTTGGGAATCTATTATATGACTCGGGAGAGACTTTTCAGTAAGGGTGAGGGAATGACATTCGCCAACCCGGAAGAGGTGCGGATGGCGTACGATGCCGGCGAATTGGATCTCCATGCGAGTATAACGGTCAGGATAAACGGACATCGAGAAAAGACCACTACGGGCCGAATACTCCTTAATGAGATTCTACCGGAAAACCTGCCTTTTTCTTTGATCAATAAAGTGATGAACAAGCGGGAACTGCGCAATCTAATTAACGAATGCTATCGAAAACAAGGCATCAAAGCGACGGTTATCCTATCCGACAGGCTCAAAGATTTGGGCTATAAATATGCTACCCTTTCAGGAATTTCCATCTCCATCCAAGATATGAGGATACCTACCAATAAGAGCAGTATTATTGATAAGGCTGAAGAAGAAATCAGAAAGATTGAAAAGCAGTATCAAAGCGGGTTGATCACGGACGGTGAGAAATACAATAAGGCCGTTGATATATGGGCTCAATCCACGGAAAAAATCGCCTCTGAAATGATGAAGGAAATGGGGGTAGAAGAGATAGAAACGTCGGACGGCAAAAAAGAAAAGATAGACAGCTTCAATTCCATTTATATGATGTCCGACTCCGGCTCCAGAGGGAGCAAAGACCAAATGCGTCAGTTGGCCGGCATGAGAGGCTTGATGGCCAAACCATCGGGTGAGATCATTGAAACACCCATTACGAGCAATTTCAGGGAAGGCCTTACAGTTTTACAATATTTTATCTCAACACATGGTGCCAGAAAAGGGCTGGCCGATACAGCTCTCAAGACGGCTAATTCCGGGTATCTGACACGTAGACTTGTGGATGTGTCTCAGGATGCAGTGATTACGGAGGAGGATTGTGGTACGGTCGACGGCATCTGGGTGAGTTCGCTGGTAGAAGGGGGTGAGATTATTCAGCGAGTGGGGGACCGCATTTTAGGAAGGGTTGTTTTGAAAGATGTTTTTGATCCCATCACCGGGGAACTCCTCGTCTCAGCCAATGAGATGATCGATGAGGAGAAGGTTAAAAAAATCGAAAATGCCGGACTTGAAACCGTGCTTATCCGGTCGGTTCTCACGTGCCAGTCCAGACAGGGGATATGTAAAAAATGTTATGGAAGGGACTTGGCCCACGGCCACGAAGTCAATATCGGAGAGGCCATCGGGATTATAGCCGCACAATCTATCGGGGAGCCGGGAACCCAGTTGACCATGAGGACGTTTCACATCGGCGGTACGGCCAGCAAGCGTGTGGAGCAAACGACCGTTCAGTGCCGGAATAAAGGGGATGTCAGTTTCCAAAACCTTAAAACCGTCAAGAATATTGAAGACAATTATGTAGTCATGAATCGGAATGGAGAGATCGCTATTTTAGGAAAAGGTGGCCGTGAGATTGAACGTTACCCTATTATTTACGGTGCCATATTAAAAGTCACAGATGGGCAAAGCGTTAACCCCAATCAAATCTTGGCAGAATGGGACCCATTTACTATTCCCATCTTGACTGAAGTCGAAGGCGTGATTAAATTCGGCGACATTTTAGACGGAATCACTATGCAAGAAAAACGGGATGAGGTTACGGGGAAGATCAGCCGTGTGATTGTTGAACCTCGTCAACTAGACGCCCGTCCCAGAATTTCCATTAAAGATACGCAAGGTCGGACGGCCTCTATCCCGGGATCAGCGAAAGGTAAGGCGCGATATCATCTGCCCATAGGTGCGATTATCATGGTCAATGAAGGAGATGAAGTTAGTGCCGGAACGGTCCTGGCTAAGATTCCGAGGGAAACTACGAAAACGAAGGATATTACGGGTGGTTTGCCCAGGGTCGCTGAATTGTTTGAGGTTCGAAAACCCAAAGAAAATGCTATTTTAAGCGAGATCGACGGCATTGTCTCTTTTGGACAATACGGCAGGGGTCGGCGAAGGGTGACTATTACACCTGATGTCGGTGAGCCCGTAGATTATTATATCACAAAAGGAAAACATGTGAGCGTTTTAGAGGGTGATTATGTCCGGGCCGGGGAGCCTCTGATGGACGGTTCCGCCAATCCCCATGATATCTTGAAAATCCGGGGAACCAAGGAATTGGCGAAATACCTCGTGAATGAAGTCCAAGAGGTTTATCGCCTTCAAGGTGTGTCCATAAACGATAAACATATCGAGGTCATCGTCCGTCAAATGCTAAGACAGGTTACAGTCACGGATGTGGGGGATTCGGGATTTCTTCTGGGGGAACAGGTGGAAAAATGGCGATTTGAAGAAGAAAATCAGAAACTTATTGAAAACGATAAAAAACCGGCTACGGCCGAACCCCTCCTTCTGGGCATCACAAAGGCATCCTTAAGTACCGAGAGTTTCATTTCAGCGGCATCATTCCAAGAAACAACGAAGGTTTTATCCGATGCAAGTGTGGCCGGGAAAATTGACACATTAAAGGGTTTGAAAGAAAATGTGATCATGGGACGCCTGATTCCCGCTGGTACTGGGCTATCTGAATATAGGGATTTGGAAGTCGAATCGATAATGTGATCTTATGGGAATTAAAGGGAAATCTTGGTCTATAAGGTTTTAGCCCTACAACGAGGAGAAAATTTTGATGACCATACACAAATTCTCTTGACAAAGGTTAAAACAAAAAATATAAGAAGGGATTTTTTGATTGCAGAATGTTTCACTTGGCCAATAAGGGAATATACAGATGCCTACAATAAATCAGTTGATTCGAAAAGGACGTCAAGCGTCCAAGAAAAAAGTTAAGACTCCTGCCCTTCAGGGTTGCCCTCAAAGGCGGGGTGTTTGTGTCAGGGTTTATACCTCAACACCGAAAAAACCGAATTCGGCTTTAAGAAAGGTGGCGAGGGTCCGGTTAACAAACGGTATTGAAGTGACTTCTTATATTCCGGGCGTGGGCCATAATCTCCAGGAGCATTCGGTGGTTTTGATCCGGGGTGGCCGAGTGAAAGATCTCCCGGGTGTTCGATACCACATTTTAAGGGGAACAATGGATACTTCTGGCGTTGAAGACCGGCGTCAGGGTCGCTCTAAATATGGGGCCAAAAGGCCGAAAGCACTATAGGAGAATTTTCGTATGCCCAGGAAGAGAGTCATTGTTAAACGGGAGATTGTTTTAGACCCAAAATATAAGAGCCGACTTGTGGCGAAATTTATTAATTGTTTGATGGTGAAAGGTAAAAAAAGTCTGGCTCAATCGATTCTTTATGAGTCGTTTGATATTATCGGCCAAAAGACAAAGGAAGACCCTTTAACGGTTTTTCAGAAAGCGGTCAACAATGTGAAACCGATTGTTGAAGTCAAATCAAGGCGTGTGGGTGGTTCCACGTATCAGGTCCCCACGGAGGTTCGGGCCAATAGAAGTCAAGCATTGGGTATTCGGTGGCTGATCTCCTTCTCGAGATCCAGGGGTGAAAAGAGCATGGCCGCAAAATTGGCTTCAGAGTTAATAGATGCGGCCAATGGGAGAGGCGCATCGGCGAAGAAAAAGGAAGATACCCACAAGATGGCTGAGGCGAACAAGGCCTTTGCTCATTATCGCTGGTAGGTATCGATGATCAGATTAAAAGCGCGCGAATGATAACATACTTTCATAATCTGCCATAAGGGGGTTAGTGATGTCGAAGAAGAAATTTGCGAGGACGAAGCCTCATGTAAACGTTGGGACGATAGGCCATATAGATCATGGCAAGACGACGTTAACGGCGGCGATTACGAAGCATCT
>JAFGGA010000207.1 GCA_016930835.1 Deltaproteobacteria bacterium | reverse complement strand
TTAATGAGCGAGCAGGCCGAATAATAAACTTTTGATATTAAAGCCCATATTATATATTCAGAAAAAAATCATTCCCCCCTTTACTAATATAAATAAATTGTTATCTTAAAAACAAAGAGATTAAAGTTTTAAAATTATTTTACCGATGATATAATAAAAGTTAGTTAAGATAAACGGGCTAGATTAGAGAAATTACTTTTTGTAAAATGTTTTGAAATGATACTGAGTACCGCCCGACTTCAACACCAATTAAGAACCACCGGACGGGCAATATTTAATGAGAATTATTGAACTCCAAAGGTTACTCTTATTTAAGGGAGTTTGAGGTGGTACTCTTAAAAGCTTCTCTAGTGTGCGTGCATATTTTCTGCCGGGCTTCTCCTAATTTATGAAAAGAAGAGATACGCACCGGAGGAAACAACGGCATTTAGGGAAGCTTATAAAATATATGCCCTGTTGGATGGTTAACGAACAGCCTAACTTATGTTTTTTAGACTTTTATTGTTAACGTCTGGAATAAACCTTAAATGGACCCGTAGATCGTTGTGATTTGATCTATGGGTCTTTTTCATTGATTTATGAAAACAATTCAATCTTCATCGTATTATACCCCGTTTCCATGAGCGGCTTTAGATTTACAATATCTGCTGTATTATATTGGATTAATAAATCAAGTGCCGATTTATCTCCCCATTGATAAGCATACCAAAGCTTGATGGCTTCATAACCGTCCATGCCGTCAATCTCTGAATCTCGCATCAGCCCAAATCTCTTTTCAATAGCCTTCAGGCCACCGGAATAGCCCAATTTCTTGAAAAGAAAACGAAGATCAATGTGTCCGGGGGGAAGATAAATATTGGGGAACCAGCGACGAATAATAGGTATGTCAAAACAGCTGCCGTTAAAGGTGATGACCAGATCATAATCAGCGATCACAAGCTCAAAATCCGATAAGTTTTTACCGTTTATAAAGGTCTTAACACTGTTTCCGTCATATAGGCCGATCATGGTGATCTCATCCATTCCCTGGTACCCTCCAGTGGTCTCTATATCCAGGAATACGGCTTTATGTCTAAAAGCATCGTAGATTCGCCATTGATCTAATACTGAAAGTCTTTCGGTAAAGTATTTGATATTATTTCGATTATCGATAGATAATTCGATTTGGGAGCGAATGAAAGGATCACGAATCGATGATATTATAGGGCCCTTAGTGGCTAAAAAGGTCTCCCATGTATAGATGCCTCTCCCCCAAAGAGCCTTTTCAGTTTTTGGCCCGATACCTTGTATATGAATAAACGTATTTTCAAGCATGATTCGATTTTTTAAAAACGTATTTCAAAAAGATGGTATTTCTGAATAAGACTGTCAAACCCGCTTACGGCCGATAAATCTTCCAACCTTCGGGCTATCTCCCAACTCCCTCTCCTTTGGGGAGGGGGTTGGGAGGCATGTGTAACTGCTTGAAATAACACCACCTAATCTAGCCTCTCCCCCTCGATGAAAAGATGAATTTAAAATAAAGATATCAGACAGGTTCCAACGGGGGTTCTAAAAAGTTACGCAATTTCTAGAAATACCACGCTTATTATGTCGACTAATTTGAAACGCTCGCAACGACATTATCGACCGACCGCAAACATGCCATTTGCATAGATCACCTTTTTTTCCCCTGATTTGAGATGGGCCGTAACTATTTTTTTTTCAGTGTTTACCAGGTCCCAATGAAGGGCTGAGTCATTAAATCCCAGGCTCTCTTTCTTTTCTTTTGTGAGCTTGGAGGGGTCCCCATCATATGTGTCGGAATAGGATGACCCAAGGGCCAGATGGCAGTTTCCATAATGCCCACCAAAATTTTCATCAAAAAGGGTGTTTGCCATGAACTGATTAATCTTTGAAAAACGCTTATCGGTGAGCGAAAACTCCCCTACCCTTTTGGCTCCATTATCCATGGCCAATTGCTTGACGAGAAAATCCTTTCCCTTTTTAGCTGAGATTTTAACAGCCATACCGTTTTTAAACTCGATTTGAACATCTTTCACATAGTTACCACTATGAAAAGATGGCTGATTTGCGTAATAAATGCCTTCCGTCCCATGATAGTCCGGGGATAGGAATATCTCAAAGCTGGGGATGTTGTGGCCGGAAATGCCGATCCATCTTCGTTTTTTTCCTGGTACAACTTTCAAATCTATATGGTCCGACAGGACGTTTAGGTATTCCACCTTAAGACTATTGAGCCACTCCTTAACAGATATGGCCTTTTGATAAATAATGTCCCATTCTTCAACCGGATTTTTTTTATTAAGGTAGCAGGCCTTGATCACCTGATTCGCATACTGTTTCAAGGAAATCCCCGCCTGTTTGGCCAATTCAGGTGTCGGTATTAGACATAGGGTCCATCCGAACGCCCCTTCCTCTTCCCGTTTCCAAAGGATATCCCGTAATGATTTTCGAGCGACCGCTGCCATACCGATTCTTTTAGGTTCAATGTGCCTGAGATGGGTGATGGATTCCGGGGCATGGAGGAAGATATTACCATTCAGTTTCTCAAACAATTCCTTGTCACCCGGTACCTGGAAAACTAGTTGCGCTTGATCGGCCTTTTCAAAGAATTGTCTATCCATCCGTGGTGTGGGAACCATGCGAAGAATAGGGTTCATCCCCATATCAAAGATCTTGGCCTGTAGGATTTCAGCCAGGCGCAGTGCAGCGAGATCATAGCGGACCATGATGATATCACCTTTTTGATATTTTTTGGTTCGGGCGGTCTTAAGTCCCCATAACAGCACATCGGCATAGCGGTTCAGATGGGTCTTTGAGAGCATGGTTTTTTCTCCTATATTATGAATAAATGACCTATTATCATTTTTTTTAATCCCTTGCAACGAATGCGATAATCAATATTCGATCTTTGTTAGAGGGAATTATCGGCATTTCCGGTGGGGGGGTGTTGTTAAATATTTCTATTGCCAATAGGATACATAAAAGGGTAAATAAGACACTCAATACAGCTTAAACAAAAATGAACATATATTTTAGGATAGGAAATCAAAACGTGAATCCTTTAGTCATACAGGCCGCAGACCTCATCAAAAATGCACATAAAATATTGATTTTTACTGGCGCTGGTCTCAGCACGGAATCGGGAATCCCAGATTTTCGCAGCCCGGGTGGAATCTGGGACCGTTATGATCCTTCGGAGTTTTATTTTGATCGATTCATTTCAAGTGAAGCATCCCGCGAAAAATATTGGGAAATGAGTACCACATATTATCAGGTTATGAAAAAGGCCCAACCCAACCCCGCGCATTTGGCATTGAAAAAACTTGACGATACAGGGCGGCTATTGGCTATTGTCACACAGAATATAGATCATCTTCATCATCAGGCAGGGCATTCATCGGATAAAATTATTGAAATCCACGGCACGGCATTTGGTGTGTCTTGTCTAACCTGTGGAAAACAATATAACAGAGATGAGATTGAGGCACGACTTTCTGCAGGGACTAGAGTGCCTTATTGTGATGATTGCTCTGGTATCTTAAAACCCAATACCATTTCATTTGGTCAGGCCATGCCGGAAGATAAGATGGAACAATCGCTTTTTTACGCACAGCAATGCGATCTTTGCCTAGCCTTAGGCTCTTCGCTAGTGGTATATCCGGCAGCCTCAATCCCTCAACAGGCTGTTCGAAATGGCGCTCATTTAATCATTATTAATCGTGATGAGACACCCCTTGATCCCTTGGCGGATCTCGTGGTCCACGATTCCGTATCCACATGCCTCGATCAGATTATGGATCAGGTGTTAGCTTCCTGATTGCATTGATCTCATTTGGCAAAACACAAAGATCCCATTGTAATTTACGGGAGAGTCCTTATCATTAACCAACCAGATTGGAGACGATCCGCCGTTAAAAATGAAAAACCCTAAAGAAACTCAAACAGAGAGATATCTATGCATTCATGGGCACTTTTATCAACCTCCGAGGGATAATCCCTGGTTGGAGATGATTGAATATCAAAAATCAGCCCAACCTTATCATGATTGGAACGAACGTGTTACACGCGAATGCTACACTCCCAACACACGGTCACGGATTCTGGGTGAAGATGGTAGCATTTTGAGGATGATAAATAATTATGAATATATGAGTTTTAACTTCGGCCCTACCCTGCTCAGCTGGTTGGAGCAGGCACACCCCTGGGAATACAATCAGATCCTTGTCGCGGATCAACATAGTTTAGATCGGTATGGGGGGCACGGCAATGCACTTGCCCAGGTGTATAATCACCTCATCATGCCACTGGCGAACCGGCGGGATAAATTGACTCAGATTCGATGGGGATTGGTGGATTTCAGACACCGGTTCGGACGAAACCCCGAAGGAATGTGGTTAGCCGAAACAGCCGTTGATCTGGAGACGCTGGATCTTATGGCACAAGAGGGCATCAAATTCACGATTCTAGCCCCTACCCAGGCCCGAGCGGTAAGGCCTTTGGGTGGTAATAATCACTCATGGCACGACGTTTCCGGCGGCCGGATTGATCCAAGCCGTCCATACCGTGTCCTGCTTGATGACAATAGCCATCGTCACATGGATATCTTTTTTTATGATGGTCCGCTATCACGGGCCATAGCCTATGAAAAAATATTAACATCCGGCGCTGATTTATTTGCCAGGATCAACGCCATCTTTAAAGACTACCAAAATGGTGCACAGCTTATCAGCATTGCTACGGACGGGGAGTCCTACGGCCATCACTTCAAGTTCGGGGAAATGGCACTATCATGGTTGTTCCAGCACATTGAACGAGATAAAGAGATCCAAATGGTCAATTTTGGTTTTTTCCTGGAGCTTTTCCCCCCTGTGACCGAGGTCAAGATTTTTGAAAACACGGCCTGGAGTTGCGCCCACGGTGTGGAAAGATGGCGCTCAGACTGTGGGTGCAGCGTCGGACAGAACCCGGAATGGAATCAGGCATGGAGAACACCTTTAAGAGAGGGTCTGAATTGGCTGGCCGCTGAGCTTTCGGCTGTGTTTGAAAATCGCTCAAGATCATCGCTCAAGGATTGTTGGGAGGCCAGGGATGATTATATCCAAGTGATTCTTGATTCATCCCTGAATACAAGGGAAAGTTTTTGGAGAAAACATTGCATAAGACCTTTGAGTGAGAAAGAGAAAATAGAGACCCTTCAACTTTTAGAATCCCAGCGCATGGCCATGTTTATGTTCACAAGCTGCGGATGGTTTTTTGATGATATCTCCGGAATTGAATCTGCGCAGGTATTGCGTTATGCAGCACGGGCCATTTCACTAGCGGGTCAATGGGCGGATAAAGATTTAGAAAAAGGGCTTTTGGAATTTTTATCTCAAGCCAAGAGCAATGATCCATTATATAAGCACGGGGGCAAGGTCTATGAGAAGATGGTTAAGCCCTCTGAGATCTACCCTTCGTTGGCAACGGCAAATTATGCCCTAACCTCCCTGGTCAAACAGATTCAACCGGAATCTTATCCGTTCGAAAGGATCGTCCATGCCATTGAGCAGCGTGACGTTGAAGGCCACGGAACAAAAGCAAAAATGGGTCGTGTCGTCGTGATTGAACCAAGAACGGGCCTTGAAACTCAAAAATCCTATTTGGCGATTCACCAGAAGGGAGGCGATCTCTATGCACTCATCGGTGACTCAGCGATATCTGATCCGGACCGCATGTTTGATGAAGTCAAATCATCCTTGCAGGAATCATCCAAGGACACCATGCTTAAAATTTATTTAAGGCATGTTTCCGATGCTCGATTATTTGTTATTAAGGATCTGATCCCGGATGTTCGTTACTGCATTATTAATGAAATGGCCGGCACTATTGATCAAGTCGTGAACCATTCCATACAGACCAATGCCTGGTTGATTCAATCGTTTGTGATTATAATCCAAGAAACCCATGCTCAACCACCTCCTTTTTTGGATAATCTTTTTCAACGGCTTTTTATCGGGCAGCTTGCAGGATTATTGAATCTGGATCAGGAAGTGAACCTGGCAGACTGGGAACAGCTTGATGATCTGATTGCATTATCCATTCCTTCTCTCTTGAATAATGCAAACCAGAAACCGAGTATCCCTGATACATGGCGGTATCTCCTCAAGGAACCGAACATCAAAAAAAAAGCATTGAATTACCTACGGTTTCAGATGAAAACATATTCCCAAACAAAAGATCTGGATTGCATTAAAAATATCATGCACCTTGTTTCGTTGGTCCGAACATTGGATATGGAATTGGACCTCTGGGAATGCCAGAGTTTGTTTTATGACTTATACCATAACACGGACTTCATGCAGGGACTTGGCCCAGCAGATTTATCCCCTCTCCAAAATCTGGGTACGATGTTGGGGATCAATATGGAAGGAGATTAGGGAATGATCAATCTCGTTATGATATTGCATTGCCATCAACCGGTGGGCAATTTTGATCGTGTCTTTCAAATGGCATTTGAAAAATGTTATCAGCCCATCCTTGACCTCTTGAACAACCATCCTCAGATTAAAGTTGGGCTTCATTTATCTGGGCCCCTGTTGGAATGGATGGAGCACCACCAACCTCAAAGCCTGAATCTCATAGCTGCCATGGCCAAACGCGACCAGGCCGAAATCCTTTCAGGCGGATTCTTTGAACCGCTCCTGGCCGCTATCCCTTTGGACGATGCCAGGGGTCAGATTCACATGATGAATGATTATATCGCCTACCGATTCAACCAAAAACCCAAGGGGTTTTGGTTGGCTGAACGAATATGGGACCCGGGGCTCCCCCTAACCCTTAACGGTACGAACATGTCTTATACCATTGTGGATGACACGCACTTTTATTATGCCGGTCTCATGCCCGATGAAATCTACGGGCATTACCTCACCGAAAAGCATGGTCATACCCTGAATCTCATGGCCACACCCATGATTATGCGCTATTTGATACCATTTCGAGCCGTCGACGATGTCATCAAACATCTGAAGGTCCAAGAAGAGATGGGCCGTCATCTGGCCCTGTATGGTGATGACGGTGAAAAATTCGGTCTTTGGCCGGGCACCTATGAGTGGGTCATACAAAAAGGATGGTTGGATCAATTCTTCACGGCTATTGCAAATAATAAAGATTGGTTATGCACCACCACACCCAGTAAATACCTGTCCTCCCATTCACCTTTGGGCCGGATCTATCTGCCCCAGGCTTCATATGAAGAGATGACGGAATGGGCCTTGCCTACCGGACAAAGAGAACGATTGGAAGACCTTATTGCATCGCTCAAGATGGATGGCCGGTGGGATCAATGGCGGCCTTTTGTGCGCGGCGGTGTATGGGATAACTTCCTTGTCAAATATGACGAATCCAACCGCATGCATAAAAAAATGCTTTTTTTAAGCGAAAAGCTCTCTCATGACCCAACCGCTCGGGACTATCTCTGGCGTGCCCAGTGCAACTGCGCATATTGGCATGGTGTATTCGGGGGTCTTTATCTCGGGCATCTCAGACGAGCCATTCATGAAAACCTTATTCGGGCGCAGGCATGTCTGGTGGAAAAATCAAAGGGCATTCACCTCTATAAACTGGATGTGGATAAGGATGGAAATGATGAGATCCTCATTTGGAATGAAAAAGTTAGTCTGGGCCTGGCGCCATTCAAAGGCGGGGGACTATTTGAGATAGCTTATATACCTCGGGCACTCAATCTGAGTGATACCCTAACACGAAGACCAGAGGCGTATCATCGTAAGCTCAAGGATGCACCAAAAAGCGATGCCCCAAAAAAGAACGGCATCGCCTCCATCCATGACCTTTCCCATGATCCCCATGAAGACCTGGAAAAATTGCTCAACTTTGATCCATACCCTAAGATATCACTACTGGACCACTTCCTGGATCCCAATGCATCTCAGCAGGATTATGCATCAAATCATTTCAATGAGTTGGGCGATTTTGTTCAAGGTCAATATACTGTTGAATCAGCTGAGACGACCTTAGATGCTTCTCGTGTTGAATTGTCCAAAATGGGTTATGTGGGCAATGTATCCGTAATTCTTAAAAAGATAATAAAATTGGATAAAAAAGGGAGTTTAACCGTTGATTATCGATTCCGAGGAAATGATAAAGATGATGTCTCAGCGCTTTATGGGTGTGAATTTAACCTGACCCTTTATTCCGATCAAGACGAAAAACGCTTCTATTTTCTTCCGGATCCTGGTCGTAAGCGGGAAGTCACGGATATCGGCGAAGAAGAAAACATTTATCAGTTTGATCTTGTTAATGGGTCGGATGGATTAACCACTCGTTTCACCTTTTCAAGACCCATTTCAGCCTGGTTCTACCCTATCATTACGGTCTCACAATCCGAACAAGGGTTTGAGCGCACCTACCAAGGGTCGAGCCTGCTCTTTGTCTATCCAGTGAACCTTCCTACAAATCAGGAGGATCGATTTCAGGTTCAATTACAATTCATTGAATCGTAGATATATTATTCACGGGCCCCTTCAAACGGCATAGCGCCGAATGGAGAATCAGCTTTCCCGGTGATCTTATCACTGTCTACAGCGGCCGTGACTTTCAATTTCAAAGGGCCCATGGGGGTCTTAGCGTTAACCGTCCACGCTAACTCGTTACCGTCCACACTACCATCTGTTAATTCATTAACGCCTGTTAATTGACTCTCCAAAATGCCAGTCAGGACATTGCCTTCGGTTTTAAGGATCAACTTGACCTGTTGGTCACCCATCGGTGTTTTCAATAAAGTATTGTAGGTTCCGTCTATGGCCATCTTGAATATCTCCCTTCACAAATGATGTTTTTTAAAATATATCACATTTTTATTTTTTTTACCAGGATGTCCATTCTTTTGGGAATCATAAAATATAAATGAAAAAAAAGGGATTTAAACATCTTTCTGAATTCTTTTGACATTGATCTTTATTTTGCTTAAAAGGTCCGGATAGTCTTATGTATTGAGGTGCAATCAAGATTAGTTATGAGAATCATCGTTTAATTCATTAGGCGATTAGTAAAGTCCTAAAGGTTCCAAGGATTGGATTGAAAGGCTTTAAAAAGTAACCTTGGATCCTGGAACCTTTGGTTGCTTTTTCCCGAGTCTTCGGGAGAAGAGCCATTTTTAATAAACCACAAATCGCCTTAGTAGGAGGTATTTGCATGTTAAAGATCGGTTTTGTCGGTTGGAGAGGTATGGTGGGCTCCGTGCTCATGGAGCGTATGAGACAGGAGAATGATTTCAAAGGATATGAACCGACCTTTTTCACGACATCCAACATCGGCGGAAAAGGACCGGATATCGGTCTGGAAATACCACCCTTAAAGGATGCCCATGACATTCGAGCCCTTGCAGTGCAGGACATTATCGTCACCTGTCAAGGTGGGGATTACACGAAACAAATGTACCCTGGAATGATGAAAAACGGATGGAAAGGCTTTTGGATAGATTCCGCCTCTGCCCTTCGTATGGAAGATAACGTCATCATCGTTCTGGATCCGGTCAACCGACCCGTAATCGATTCCGGTCTTTCATCCGGAATCAAGACCTTTGTCGGCGGGAACTGTACGGTCAGTCTGATGTTAATGGCCCTGGACGGGCTATTTGCCCAGGATCAAATCGAATGGCTGTCCACCATGACCTATCAGGCTGCATCCGGCGCCGGTGCCAACAATATGCGGGAACTGGTCGCGCAAATGGCCATGCTTGGAAAAGCATCCGCCCCTCTGCTCGATGATCCTGCATCATCCGCCATCGAGATTGATGCCTTGATTACAGGTGAGCTTAGAAAGACCTCTTTCCCTATTGAATATTTTGGGGCACCATTGGCGGCCAGCCTGATCCCCTGGATTGACAAGGCCATGGAATCAGGTCAGACGCGGGAAGAATGGAAAGGGTATGCGGAAACAAACAAAATCTTACAAACCAAAAAGCCTATACCGGTGGATGGGGTATGCGTCCGAATCGGGGCCATGCGATGTCACAGCCAGGGGTTCACCATTAAACTGAAAAAAGACATCCCCATCGATGAGGTATCCGAGATGATTCAATCCGCGAATCAATGGGTCAAGCTGGTTCCCAATGATAAGGAATCCACACTCCGAAATTTGACCCCGGCGGCCGTGAATGGGACCCTGACCGTACCGGTGGGACGACTCCGGAAGATGAACATCGGTCCGGAATATATAACCGCCTTTTCAGTGGGCGACCAACTCCTATGGGGTGCCGCAGAACCCATCAGAAGGATACTAAATATAGTGATCGACTATTTATCATGACACACTAAAGTACCGACATAGTATTAACCCAACTCAGGCTTAATAATCTCACAAAAAAATATTTGACAGTAAGGAGACACATATCTACATTAAAAGACCTGTGAAGCGGGAGGTCATATAAAATCGTTACGCGATTTCATTAATGGAAGTGGAAAGCTCACTGGTGGGGCTCCCGGACTTCAAATCCGGTGTACGGGGCTGATACCCTCGTAGGTGGGTTCGATTCCCATGCACTTCCGCCATTTTTTAAATAATATCAAGTAGTTATAAATTTAATTTAGTCACAAAATAGTCACAAAATCCAGACAAACATCACAAAAAACTGGACGCATCTCCGCCCAGTTTCCACTCTGAAACACTTAATATGAACCTTATTTAATTGAATATTTACACCCCCCTGCCCTATCAGACTTCTCTATAAAACCACGGTTCCCCTCTCGGTTGCCCCGCAAAAACCATCCAAAACTTAAACTATTCTCAACTTTTCAATAATTGAATTTGAACCTCCGACTTCCTGCTCCCAAAGTATATATTCTTTGGATCGAACACCCATCTAACTATTTAATATAACAGCACTTCCACAATCCTCTTGATATCAATCCATTTTGTGCATGGTGTGCATGCATTGTGTCCCTCCGGCAAATATGCGTAGAGAAAAAATTAGCAGAAAAAACCCGGGTCCGCCGGATTTTTTAAGATTATCAATCAAAGAGATGGTT
>JAFGGA010000206.1 GCA_016930835.1 Deltaproteobacteria bacterium | reverse complement strand
CACACGATCTCAAATGAATATATAAATATTTTTTTCGACCTTGTGCTTTTTTTAACAAGCGCCATTTTTATAATTAATTTTAGATAGGTGTCAAGCAAAAACGGAACAAATCCCCATTCTTTTTCTCTAAAAAAAACAACTGGACATTTCATGCACATCTACGTTCTTAATGCAAGTTGAACGCTCAGGCTTGATATTTTTAGCAATATCAAAAATGAAATAGCGAATGGGACGCCCATTAAAGGGATCAAAATAGTGCCGACCAGAAAAGTCCCCACGGCAGCGCCCGCAAGATCGGCCGCGAAGCACCCCGCTGCAGGGCCCTTTTTTTCCCCGAGTATTCCCGTGATGACCGGGAATTGAAATCCGCAAAAAAATGAGAAAAAAAAGCAATAGATTAGAAAAACCAGCTGATGAAGTTCGACCTGAAAAAAATGATACCATATAAGAAACAAGAATAAGAACCCTAAAAGTATAAGCTCCGATAGAATCAGTTGCCTCCTCCTCCGCTCATGAAAGATGTTTCCCATAACAGCGCCTGGTAAGAGTCCCAGGAGAAAAACCGTCACGATAGCGCCAATCTTTAAATAGATATAACCATGGATCACCTGGAATATAAAGATAATCAACATCTCTAATCCCATCGTAGCCGATCCGGTCGTGAAAAGGACATACTCCTCTTTTTTCATGAAAAAAAAGTAAAAAAGAATAATGCAAAAAAAGATTAATAAAAAGCCATTGGGCATGGTGCCATGCTTGAAGAACCACTCCTTAAAGACCGTCTGCATCACACTCGGCTTAAAATCCATGTTAATGGGCGCACCCGGATCAATACTATTCTGAAATTCCCTGATCCTTTCGTCCGTGACATTACCACCATAAAACCCTTCAATATACCGTGTTGAAATGGATTGGGCCGCGAGGCGGGCCGGAATATCTGGAAATATCTCTCCATCTCGACAAAGGAAGTAGGCTTCACCACCCGGGATGATGGTCACGTTTTGAAAATGCTGTTTAGCGGTATTATGAATAATGGAAAGCTTTTTTCTCCTGATTTCGCTCACGTAATTCATGGAATATTCCATCCCAAATGAAAGAATGCCTTCTTGTTTCAGGATTTTTTTGATCATTGAGAAAAACTCCACGGTGAAAAAACGATTGATCTGGAATATATCAGGATCAGGGAGATCCATAATAATCGCGTCATATCTTTGGGAGGTGTTTTTGATAAAGCGTCGAGCATCCTGATTGATGATGTTGATTGGGGGTGTTTTTTTCAGAAACCCCGATTCCTGAGCCACGTCCGTAAGATAAGGGTCCAATTCTACATAATCAATATGTTTGGGATGGTATTTCAATACCTCCTCCAGGGTCTCACCCAACCCACCCGATATCAGAAGAATATCTTGTGTCCTTTCCAGTTGGCTCAAAGGATAATGGATCTTCTCTTCACTATTTGCCACATCCGCATCCGAATAAAGGGGAATACCCGATTCCCAAAATGTATGCTGAGTGCCTTCTTGTGTAATGATGATGCGACCGAATGGTGACTCTATATAGCGAGCAATATCTCCATACTGACTGGAAAGGGTGGATTGTTCAAAATGGCTACTTAATGCATTACCGTAAAAAAAAGCACTCATGAAAAAGGCACCTATGAATAAACTGTACCTCCTTTTTTGGGCTGACAAGAATATAGAGGCCATAATCAGCAAAGCAGATGTGACGGCGATGGTCTTAAACGGTTTCAGCCAATAAACCAAGATGAAGCTGAAAAAAATACCTCCAAGAATATCCCCGATGTTGTCCATCATATAGAGACGACCGGATGTGAAACCCTGATCTTGAACCTTTAAGACCTCTAAAGCATAAGGGAGTATAAAACCAGTAAGGAGGCAATACGGGGTTATGGTGACAATGATATAGAATAAAATCTGATAAAACCCCGGGGATGATCCGTGGATAAAGAGGATCTCCCGAAAATACCGAATAGCAAGGATCTGCGCAAGGGGCCAAAGGGCGGTTAATAGAATCAAAAAAGAATAAAATGTGATGGATATGTATTTGAAAGGCTTTGCCCCGAGGCTCCCCAAACCCGTCATGATCAGCCAACAAAAGAGAACCAAGGATATGGTTATCTCATTCCCGTGGAATTGGGTCAGAAACTCGCGAATGGTCACCAGTTGGACGGTAATGGAGGAAATGCCGATCCCGATGATGGACCATATAATAAGATTTTTCATTTTCATGGGTGATGTCGTCACTCTAAAACAGGCCGGATTCATCCTGATTGAAATTGAACGTCTTTTGATAACAAGGCCCCTCGCTGGCTGCTTTTTCAAACAGTGTCATAAAACATAGATCAAGTTTACAGCCTGGATGGGTCATACCCTCTTTATAACATTTGATCTCCATACCCCGAGTATGATAAACTTTCATCCTTTGAAAATCCCCATCATCATATGAAAAATCGAACCCGAGAACGGGTGACGGATGAATAACTGAATCCATTGATCAGGAATATGAAACAACCTTTAAACCAGCCTTTCGCGGTTAAGGACTTATTTCTCCCGGGTTTAACGGCTGCGTGGCCCATCTGCCTGGGATACATCCCCATCGGACTTGCCTTCGGGGTATTGGCACAGAAAGCCGGTCTTGGAGTAGTTGAAATCGCCATGATGTCCATCTTCGTCTTTGCCGGCAGTTCTCAATTCATCGCCGTGTCCATGCTCGCCGCAGGTGCGAATGTGGTGTCCATCATCCTGACCACCTTTATGGTCAACCTGAGGCATCTATTGATGAGTTCATCTCTGGCTGTTTTCTTACACGGGGCTCGTCCGGCCAAACTCTCTCTATATGCCTATGGTGTGACCGATGAAAGCTTTGTGGTCAATTACTCCCGCTTCAAACAAGGGGACTGGAGCCTGAACAAGGCCCTGGTGGTCAATCACACCGCAAACACCACATGGATCCTCAGCACTGTTGCTGGGGGTATCAGTGGACGATTCATCCCTGAACATGCGCTGGGCATTGATTATGCCCTAATTGCCATGTTCATCGGTCTCCTTGTTTTCCAATGTAAGGGGAAAAAATATATTGTAACCGCCGCCATCGCCGGTGTGTCCGCGGTCATCATCTCATTATTCATCCCGGGCAACGCTTACATTATCCTGGCCTCCATCATAGCGGCTACGCTGGGGGTTGTCTTTAAAAGACAATTCCGATAACCCACCATCGTCCAATGTAATAGACTTGCGGAAAGGACTGAACGGCAAATCCAATATGATGACAGGCGAATATATGTTGCTCATGGCGGGCATGGCTTTGGTGACCTTCATCCCCAGGTGGTTGCCCTTGTTTTCCCTTACACGTTTCAAACTCCCTGATATGATGGTGGCATGGTTGGATCTCATACCCGCGGCAATCCTGAGTGCCCTCCTCCTTCCGGAACTCCTGACAATGGGTGAGCCGAGGCATCTGGACCTGTTTCAACCCAAGCTCCTGGCCGCGATCCCCACGTTCTTCTTTGCCCTCAAGATCAGATCATTCGGGGGCGCGGTTATCTTTGGAATGCTTGTTTATTGGCTCATTGGAAAGATTCCTTTAATAATGGGATGATCGGTTTGATTCCTGAAAACCGGGAAGATAGATCGAAACCCGGGTTCCTTTTTTCGGTGTCGATTGGACCGAAATCATGCCGTCGTGGTTCGTTACGATACCATATGAAGCAGCCATGCCAAGACCCCGGCCATATATTTTGGTGGTGAAAAAGGGCTCAAATATTCGTCGGATAGTTTCTTCATCCATTCCTGCCCCAGTATCCTCAATGCATATGACCACGTAATGGCCGGATGATACGGGCATGCCCGACCCCACTTCACTCTTTTCCACATATTGATTACAGGTCCTTACAACGATTTCACCCTGATTATCGATGGCCTCCAAGGCATTGGATAAAACCGCTTCAAAAACCATTGAAATCTGGGTGGTATCGCCCTTGACCCGGTACAGGTTCCGATCAAGATCCATGATAATCCGAGTCTGAGGATCGGACATGATTTTTTTCGAGTCCATTATGTCCTGGAGCAGGCCATTAACGGAAAACGCCTTGGGTTCATACTTGCCGCCCCGGGCGTAGGCCAGCAATTGATCCGTCAGTTTAGTCATCTGATCGGCCGATTTTTTCAGGGACTGGATATATCGCGTGCTTTCCGAATCTCCTTTGATACTCATTTGCAACAAATCTAACCTGCCGTAAATCACGGATAAGGCATTATTATATTGATGGGCAATACCGCCGGCCAAGGTGGCAACAGCCTGCATCTGCCGCGCATGTTGAAGTTGCTGATCGACCCTTTTGTTCTTTTCCTCCATAGCCACCCGTTCCGTGATATCATAGACAGAGGTATAGACCTTTTTCCAAGATTCTTCAAAACCTGCAGGCACAGTGCTGGTGATAAGGATGCGGAGCTCCCGTCCACTTAAGGTCCGGCTCATGGACTCGGCATTATATCGGTTGGTTCGATATAGTGAAATCATCCTGTTTAGTAAATAATCAGTTGTACGAGGAGGAAGGACCTTGAGCACATTCTTCAGCAATGATTCAGAAGTCTCCGCATCAAAAAGATTAAGGGTGGCCCGGTTGACGGCCTGAATTTGGATAAGACCGATGCATTTACGAAATATCTCCGTATTCTTCCTCAAATATGCGACCAGATCCTCATGTGCTTCCCGTGGCAACGCATCGAGAAAGGTTTTTAATTGGGACCAGTCTTCTTCCCATAGGGATATGGCGGATTCTTCAAAGAGGGCGCGATATCTCACCTCACTTTGGGCCAATGCCTCTTCCGATTGAACGCGACGTTCGATTTCATGCTGCAGTTCCAGATTAGCCTCTCGTTGCTGTTGTTCGGCTATTCTATACTCTTGCTGGGAGGCCACCAGATCATTTTGCACCCGGAGGCGGACCCTTTCAGATATATAGGCCATGAATAGTATACCGAATAGCGCCACCACCGCATTCAATTTGATCATTCTGAAGATCTGAGCATCCAACACCTGAGGATCGGCCATGGCAATGATGACACCTACAATACAACAAAAAGCCAGGGACCAGTAAAAGCCAATACGTTTGCGAAAAAAAAGCATGACCACCAAGGGGTAGAAAAAAACCCATGGTAAGAACCAATATAGGCTAATGGTTATGAGCCCGATTATAAGGGCCGCAGCTAAAAGGCCAAAGGCTATGGAAGCGGTAATCCATTTCATCCTAATCAGATTTTCCAGTGAATGAAATACAACACCTAGTATGAGGGCGACGACGGCATTAATAAACATCAGGAAGATAAAAAAGGCCTCCAGATAATATCCTTGATGATAAGTTAAGATTGCATAAAAAAGCATACTGGGGGCAAAGAGGATGGTGGCCCATCGATTCAGTCGCTTTTGATAAGCGATCTCAGCCATTCGCTCTCCATCCACGGTAGTGGAATGGCGGTTGTCTTTTCCTATGCCGATTCCCATTGGATGATCCCCTGGTTTACCATAGAGACGCATTCTCTAAAATGGCATGAACATATTGATAATGAATACTTTTTTACCATTTATGAGACATTTTGTATCAAATGGACAAATAAAAACAGTTTGGGCAAATGGCGAAAACGCAATCTTCACGAGGACAGATTGATACGGATCGTTTATCCATGCAAAAAGAGAATGTCGGGATAATGCCTTTTTATCATAACACATTTTTCTTGATATTATGTCTGATCATATGGAAATATCCTTAATAAATGTTCATATGATAACGAATTTAGATATTCAACATGATATCTTGCCCTGGTGACGAGGGCCACTATGGATGAGGAATATACCTAACCTGCAACCCGCAATGTGAGGCACACGAAAATGTTCAAACCCCAAAAAACCTACCGAATGACATCCATCATCTTTTTCCTAACCTTATTTATCGGTTCATTCTTGATTTACTTAAATGGAGCCGACGCTTTGGCGTCTTTTCGCCCGGACTGGCTCCAAGAATATCTGGACGGGACATTGACGATGCAAAATGAATATCACGGTGTCAGTTTTGCTGCTTTTGAGGGGAAAACACCTGACTACGATACCATGCGTTTGGCAAAAGACCGGGCCCTGGATGAACTTTGCTATCAGCTTTCGGTCTCCATAAAATCAAGGTTTGAAGATAATATGGCAAAAAAGGGGGATTATGAAGAACAGCATATTGTTTCATCCCTGTTCGTGAGCACCAGAAAGGTAATCTCGGGCGTTCAGGAAAAAGAGAAATACACCGATCCCAAGGACCAGTCTTACTGGGTCCTACTGGCTGTCGATAAAAAAGCGGCCGACCGACAACTCGCACAGCAGGCATTCATCAATGAAGTGGCTGATCGTCTGGAACATAAGCAAGAAGAGATCCTTGAAGGGATCAAACAGATAACATCTATTCTAGCAAATCATATGCAGGTTTACACGGAGCGGATGAACCGGTTGGAACGTCTTCTCCAAACCATAGATACCAAGGTAGGTTCTACAAACGAACAAACAAAGGAAGAATATGCCTCCATACGTCAGGAAATCGTCCAAATGAATGCGGGGAGAAAGGGATATGAAGAAAGCCTAGCCCTTTCGCAGAGGCAGCAAGGTGAACAGATTAAGGAACTCATGATCCAGAACAATGAACTGAAGAATATGCTGAGCCGGATTTCCGGCCGGATAGAAAAAGACTATTTCCTCGCGCTCGCAAACGATGACCTCGAATACAAGGCCATTCACCCTGATTTCAGGATAACCATTACTCCGGATAAGGGGCAGGGGGCCGATTATGTCAAGGGAGAGAAAGTACGGTTTCTGATTCAAGCCTCCAGGGGGTGTTACATCAAGGTCATATACATCTCTTCAGTGGACAAAGACTCCGGCCAAGAAAAAAAGACAAACGTCCTCCTTTTCCCCAATGAGTTTGACAGGAATAACTGGATCAATGCCGGTGAAACAAAGGTTATCGGGAGCCAGGGTGAAATCGAGGTCCAGGAGCCCTTTGGAAAGGATATTGTGACGGTCGTGGCCTCCGCCAGCCAGTTTACCGACCTGGAAACCATTCTCACGAGAACACGAGGAGGTTACTATTCAGAGGACACATCAAACACCCGTGGGACGCTAACCTTACGGACCAGGGGGTTGGCGGTGGTTCAACCGAAAACAGGCGCCAGTGTGACACCGGCTGGCAAGCCGGTTCAAACGGTCCCCATGGCCACGGATACCTGCTTTATTGTCAGCCATCCGTAGGGCGGGGTTTCATACCCCGCACATCGTAGGGCGGGGTTTCATACCCCGCCGGATCAAAACAATGAATCCAAGATGCCAGAACTTGAAAGGACAAAATCAAATGAAAAAAATTTTCACCTTCATCACGTTGTTATTATGTCTCCAGAGTTGTGCGCCCACCATCGATTCCATGGTTGCGGACGGCTCATTAAAACAAGCGGATGTGACCGCCATGCGCGGTGACTATGTGGAGATGGAACGTTTACTGGAGGCTGAAATAGGAGGGGACTTGGCCTCCGCCAATTTTGACCAACTCTTTGGTCTATCCAATTGTTATCTTAACCTGAAAAAATACGACAAGCTGCTAAAAAGCGTGGATTACATGGATGCCCGTGTTGCGAAAGGGGACCTTGGAAAGATCGGTGCTCTGGGTGCCGCCAAACCCCATCAACTACGCGCCATTACCTATTTGGATCTGGGCCAATTTGAACAGGCTATCCAGGAATCGGGAAAAGCGATTCAGATTGCCTCGCGCTATACGGGTCAACCCGGTGCAAACGTTCATATCAGTGTTGCCTTAGGTTTTATCGGTTCGGCCCACGCCTCGTTGGGAAATAAAGAGGAGGCATTGCAGGCAGCGGCCTCATTAAAAAGAGTAAACGTCTATAATCCATTAACGGCCATCCCGGAAATTGAAAAATCTACGGCCCTGGCTGGCATCTATTCGGCTATCGGCGACTATAATGAGGCATTGAGCGCTATTACGACGGCAGAGCCGGCATGGCAGCGGGAGCGTGCGGATTTCCTAAAAATGAAGGCCATGATAGGGGACAAGGAGGGCCTTTTTGACAACGTTATTGAAAGCATGAGCCTCCCCCGCAGGTTCATCAGAAACAGGTGTCTGTTGGAGCTGGGGCGTACGCAAGAGGCCAAACAAGGCGTAGAGGGCATTTTCAACGGAAGGATCCCCTTGGACGGCTACTTCTTATGGGAAGTGCTCTATGACCGTGGCAGGATCTCAGAACAGGAAAAGGATTGGGTCAACGCGCAAAAATATTATTGCGATGCCATCGAGGTCATCGAAGAGCAAAGGGCGACCATACACACGGAGATGCATAAAATCGGATTTGCGGGAGATAAACAGGCCGTTTATGCACGGCTTATCTCTATTTTACTACAGACCCAACAGCCCCGATTGGCCTTTGAGTATGCGGAGCGTGCCAAGGCCAGGGCACTTGTGGATCTATTGGCCCAGAAACAACAATTTGCCTCCAATCAAAATATTCCCACCCCCGTCTCAGGATCGCTGGAGAAAATGGCCTCCCTGGAAAAGGCCCTGGCGGAAGATTCATCAGCCCGGCCACAAGCCCAAAAGGCTGAAATAAAACGTTCCCTCAAGGTCATTAAAAAAGAAATCCAGGAATCCGCTCCGCAATTTGCCTCTCTGGTGACGGTTTCACCCATCAGTTCTCAACAGGTCCAGGCCTTTTTGGGGGCGACAGAAACCGTACTGGAGTATTTTTACCATAACGAAGATCTCTTTATGTTTGTCGTGACCCGGGATCAGATCCGGGCCCAAAAACTCCAGGTGAAGGACCTGCCGGAGAGGATACGTGGATTGCGAAACCTGCTCTCCTCAAAAAATGAAAATTATCATGCCGTCGCCGGTGACTTATACAATAGGTTGATCCTCCCCGCTGAAGATACCATCTCAAACAGCTCCCAGGTCACCATTGTCCCCCATGGGATACTCCATTATCTACCTTTCGGCATGCTCACCCATTCGAATGCAAGCCTGGCCGAAAGGGTCTCCATCCGGTTTCTGCCCAACGCGGATGTCTTAAGATATATATCGAGCACACAAAAAAATCGATTCTCCAAAATTCTTGTTTTGGGCAACCCGGATCTGGGGGATCCCAAGTTGGATCTCTCCGGTGCTGAGAAAGAGGCCACCGACATCGGTCGCATCTTTTCTGGATCGACCGTTCTGACACGCAAACGGGCCACTGAAACCGCTGTTAAACAATTCGGGCCCCAATTCCAGGTACTGCATTTTGCGTCTCACGGTATCTTTGACAATACCCAGCCGCTTTCATCAGCCCTCTTGCTGGCCTCCGACAACGTGAATGACGGCAGGCTCACCGTCAATGAGCTCTATACCATGGACCTCAACGCCGAGCTCATTACGCTCAGTGCCTGTGAAACGGGTTTGGGGCAACTGGCAAGCGGTGATGATGTGGTGGGGCTGACGCGTGGATTCATGTATGCTGGAGCCAAGACCATAGTGGCCAGCCTATGGCCCGTATCCGATGAGGCCACGGCTTATTTAATGACCTCATTTTATCAAAATCTGAAGACCATGCCGAGCGCGGCGGCATTTCGAGCCGCCCAGCTCAAGACAAAAAAGAAATTCCCCAACCCTTTTTATTGGGCCTCTTTTCAACTCATCGGGTCCGGGAATTAAATAAGGCACATGGCGCAAGGTCCAAGGCATTTAACCATGGACTTTATTTCTTCTTGCCTTTCACCTTATGCCTTGCGCCCTGCGCCTTTTTAACGACTTTGGGGAAAAAGGGCCCAACCGAAGCATCTCATCTAAAATGACAAGTCGAGAAATGAGTGACCCTTATCGCTCTTTTTTTCATGGCATCAGGATTTCCAGCCTATTGAGGAAAACGTTCCTTCACAGGCGATCTTTTAAAATCACTACGATTCAATCGATGATCCGTTCTGGGATCATAGTTGTCATCATTGGTGTAGATCACGTCACCGCTCTCATTGATCCACCGGTTCCGCCATTGGTTGGAACCTGTCTCCACCTTGTTGGTATAAGGATTCACATACTCTTCCTGATCCGTTAGATTCAAAAACATATCGTTATGGATCTCGGCATTGGTCCTTTGACGATGTTCCACGATCTCCTGATCAATGCGTTGTATTTCGCGCTGGGTATCCCTGACGATGCGGCTACGTTCCATCTGTCCGCGTATTTCCCCCATCAGCCACTGCTGGTTGATCATCACGGAGTTCTGCATCAGGCTGAAAATAGGCTCCCATTGGTCATACGCATCCTTCGGCGCCCGAATAAGGAAGGTTTCCTTGTTCCCCCACATCCCGGCCCCCAGTTGCCCCCAGTTTTCAATGATGGTGAATATTTTTTCTTGATAGGTCATGCCCCCTTCCTGATACAAGAAGGTCATAATGGCTGCATCATAACTGAATGTCGTATTGGGCATGGCGGCATGCACCCTCTCCTGATATTTCTGTGCTAACGATGAGAGCCTCTGCTGCCCGATGGGTTGCGGGCTGCCTACTTGGGGATGGGCATAGGGAAAAACGATCTGGCTGATGAATTGTTGGGCCGGCATCACCGGACAAACCGTCATTCCCTGATAATTGCTTCCGAGTGGAAGGAGCCCCATCTGCCCGGCAGGTGACATGCGGGCATCAAAAAAAAGCACGTCCGGAAGCCATCGAACCATTACACTGCCCTGAGGATCTTTCTTGACCGCAAAATCCAGTTTCGCCGCAATGGATTGTGACGGCCCGCCTTGAGCCGTGGGATCGACTCGAAAAATCCCTCCTTCCACCTGCCAGCCATCGGGAATGACGATACTGAATGCCTTTTCCCGGGGCTCGGAAACTCGCCTGAAAAAAATAGCCTGTAAAGAACCGGTGTTTGACACGGCGGAGGCGGAGGGCCGATTGCCGTTTTGCTGCCGGGTTTGCTCCGGCACGCCCTTACCTTCTTCTTGTCCGGTAGTAAACGTCAGGACATAAGGGGTCGCGGCAATCCTTTCATCCGCTGCGCTTTTAAACCCTTTCCGTGTCTCGCTGTTGATGCCGATGCTGTAAGTTTTTCCGGGCCCCAACATGACCGGCAGGATACAGGTCCGGTTATCCGGGAAAAAAGGATCACCCATGGTTTCAGGGAATTCACCGCGACCGGTTTTCACAAAAGACCAGCTATTCATCTTGATAGGGCCACTGAAATAGATCTCAACCTCGCTTAAGAACGGATCCACGTTATTCGATCCGTTCGAGGGGACGGTTTTCACAACTTTCAATTCATTTGCCGGACTGGAAGAAACGCAAAAGACAAAAAAGAATGATAACAAGAACAAATCAATAAAGAAACGTTTCATAATAGCCTCCTTTGATGTACTTGGATCGAGATCGAATCCGGGTCAATTCCATATATCGAATAAAAAAACGTTCACAAATAAACCCCTTGTGCCATATACTACTCTCGATGATTTTTGTATAGATGAGATTTTCTCGGTCAGACTTGATCCTTACAGAATCGAATGAATATCTGGAGGTAAGATCAAGCATATTGTGAAGTCTCCGCAGGTTGGGTTGAGGAACAAAACCCAACCCATGAGGTTATGCAACTGCCCCCGGGGAGAGACCCCGGATAAAACCCATCAAACCTTGAGAAACGTGAGATCGTGTTTATTTTGTAGAAAAAATGAATGGATAATTTATGCAACTCCAATCAAAAAAATCATTTGCCATGGTGGATTATGCTAAGTGTAACCCGAAACAATGTGACCCTGAGACAGGTAAATGCCCTGCTGTAAAGGCTTGTACCCATAAGGTCCTCACACAGATAGACGGGGCTTTCGAGCCCCCGGTCGTTTTTCAGGACATGTGCATGGGGTGCTGGGACTGTATCGAGGCATGTCCGTTGGAGGCCATAGAGATGAAACATTTGACCTGATTTTCATCCGGAAGTAACCTTGCAACTTTGTCCCGCTTTAAGGACTCTTAGTCCAACTTTTTCAGAGCAGGTTCCAGGTGTCACCGTCTTGAATAAGGCCCATTTGAAATTTGGGAAACAACCATGACCATACCCTATTGGCAAACCCGAAGACAAGATCTCTTGTCCCTGGCCGCTAAAACATGCCCCCTCTATGTTTATCATGAAGAAAGGCTCAATGAGATATTCTTTGATCTATTATCATTGGATTCCTTGCGGGGCCTTCTTTACCCTCTGTATGCCAATGCTCATCCGGAGATAATCAGAAAGGCCCTTGACATGGGCCTTGGGTTTTTATGCACCTCTAGAGATGAGATAAAAAGAGTTTTAGGGTTATGTTCCGAGTTTGATTCGGAACGAATCGTGATGTGGGATGATGGCTCCATTCATCAGGAGTCCGGGCCCACCCTTCCACTGGGCCGCTCTCTCATCGTGAAAGATCCTATTAAATCCAAAAGCGGACCCTCCGCTTTACACGACAGGGACCTTTATCTTTTTCTGGAATCGGATACCATTTCGGAATCCGAATCATGGCCCGGGCTGAATCCAAAAGGGTTCTACGTGGATGAAATTGGGAATCATGCCTCTTCGGATGATCTGGATAAAATGATCACTTTGCTCACCAAAGCCTCCGCAAGTTTCCCCGAGGCCTCCGACCTGATACTGGGAAATAGCAAGACCGTAGGCCTGGAATTTGGAGAAACAGGTGTGCGGGGATTGGGTAATTATCTAGAGTCTGTTCATGATGCCTGCCCGCAATTGGCCCTCCGGCTGGAAGTACCGCTTGATCTCCTGTCCACCATCGGGGCCCTGCTGGTTAGGGTCAAAGAGGTCAAAAAAAACCAGGGGGAGTGTCACATCAGGATCAATACGGAAATCAATGATTCAATGCACGACCAACCGCCCAAGGCCGGCTGTCACATACTCAACCTGTCAAAATCCCATGAAGAAAAAGCATCCATCATCCCGACCAGGGGATGGAAACAGGATACTCTCATCGTGCCGGACCACATAATGCATACCTCTCCAATTGAGAAAGGCGATATCGTGCTCATCCCCGATATGGGGTTGTGTTGGACCCAGGATCGTCTGGGTGAAAGGATCCGGAATGGTGTGCCCGAAAGCTATCTTTCCGCCAGAAGGTTGTGTCCGGTCAAGATCTGACCGAACAACGGATTCACCCTTCATTTTTTTCTTTTACTGCTTATTTTGCCGGGCCGGTGGTTGGTCCGGTGATATAATTCCAGGTATTTGGCAATAGAGAACTTCATATCCTTTCGTTCACATATCTCCTGTATCCCTCTTATATCATGATAATAATTGAGGTGACTGTATATGCTTTCAGATATCCGGTGTAGTGATTGTGACCTGACCAGCTCTTCATCCACCTTAAAACCCCTGGATTTCATTACCCTCGGACCTGTAAAGATGATCAGAGCCCCTGGTTCGGCAATGATGACATCGCCCAGGGCCGCATAACTGGCTATCGCGCCTCCTGTGGAAGGATCGGCAAGAATCGAAAGGAAAGGCAGTCCATGTCTTTTCAGCCTGACGACCGATTCGATCGTCTTTACCATCTGCATGAGAGCGGATATTCCTTCATAAAGCCTTGCTCCTCCGGAGCAGCATAGGCTGATGAACGGGAGATTTTCTTGGATGGCAAAGTCCACAGCACGTCTGAACTTTTCCCCAAAGACCACACCCATGGACCCGCCGCAAAAATAGAACTCGCTGATGGCCATAACCACCTGGAAATGATGAGCCCTCGCGCTACCGACCACCAGGGATTCCTTGAAGTGGGATTGCCCTTCCTGTCTTTTTAAAAAATCTCGGTAATAATCGGTTATGGCGTCACTTTCAAGCAACTGCTCCACCGTCAGGTTTCGATAAAGCTCATGAAAACTCCCCGCGTCGGCAAGGCAGTCTATCCAGTTTTCAGCCCCGATGGTATAGGAGTGCCCGCATTCCGGGCAGACATAAAAATTATCCATAAAATCCTTGATGGGGATCAGTCTTCCACAACCTCTCGGGTCTCTATCCTTTCCCTCAATGGCACCGCATTCCACATATTCCTGCGCAGCTTTCTGATACCGGCCCTCGCCGTAATTATCGCTAACCTCTATCAGGCCGGAATAATTTACGATTTTAATATTCGGTGGGACTTTCCGGAAAAAGCTCTTAACCGGTTTCTCAATGTAGCGTCTGATATCGTGTAATGCACCGCCCCCTTTTGCAAGCCCGTACCTTTTGGCCCTGACCTGTCTCTTTTTTAACAATTTGTTGATGCGCGATCTGGAAAGATCCTTAATGGCCTTAATGAGAAAATGTTCAATATTATCCGCCATCTCCTGGCAATTGGACACATCTTTCGGTGCGGGAACAATATGGTTGATCACATCCAGCTTTTTAAGCTCCTTTGCGGTCGGTTTCAGGATGGTAAGGGCTTCACTGATGCGGCTTGCATCCCTGAACACGATGGAAGCCATGCTTTCAGGAGGCGCCGTGGCATACAGAGCGTCATCCATTTGCCCCCTGATATCGGTAAATTGAATAGCAAGGGCCCCGCCGCTCCCCCCTTCGCCGAGGACTAGGGATATGGTTTTCAGGGGTATGGTTAAAAATTCGCGGATCAGATGGGCAATAAAAAAGGCCTGAAAATGTTTGGCGGATTCCATAGAAATATCCGCCCCATAGGTATCCACGATACAAAAGATAAATGTCTTCTCAGGGTCGGCATTTCTTGCCCGTCGCAACATTGAGAGTATGATCGAATGGTCATCGGCGGTCAGCATACCGTAATTGAGTTTATCGAGGTCTTCCAGTTTTTGTAAATCAGATGGTTTTGGTTTTTGCTGTGCAATGACATATAAATCCTTATTCATGAATTGACAGGTCCCTGCTATCAGAGACCCGTTCTTGGTCTCAACTCTCCGAAATCCGGGAAAAAGTCTATATATGATATCCGAACTTCTCGGTCGCATAGGATGTCGGGTTCGCTTCTTAAATATATCTACCAGATCGAGCTTTGCCATACGATTGAGCCTTTCCCCTTAATCTATCTGAACGTATACACGTCAATGATATCATCTTATGTCACATCAAATAAAAAAACAACCCCTCAAAGGTCCAAAGGGTAAACCATGAGTGAACATCCTCTTGTAAATATTTATACGCGATTTTGTATGGACTGAGTTCATCTTAAATACCCCAACAACAAATTCGAATCCGGCTTTCACAAATTGTAAAAGGTTGCGGTTTTTCGAGTTCTTACTATATTCCGCAAAGCGGTCTCGTCATGTGCCTTGAGCCATCTTTCCTGGAAATACGGTTGCTGCGCAACTTCCGCGATGGATGCCAGGATATAAAGATGAAAATCGCGTTGATCACTGGTTCCCGCCAGTAAAAAAACGGCCTTCACCTTAGGGGCCAGCTCCGAATAATAGATCCCCTCCTTGCAACGTGCCAGCAAAAGATGGAATCTGTTTTCTCCATTGATAACGATGTGGGGTATGGCCAGATCGGGTCTGAAGGCTGTGCTGCTTTGCTCCTCTCTTTTGATGAGCAATTGAAGGATATCTTCTTTTAAAACATCCAGGGATGCGGATAGGGCATGGGCTGCTTGATCAAAAAACAGGTCATAGGTGGTGGAGGACGGCAGGTCCAGGACCGTACTTTCATCAATCAGCCGATCAAAGCGGGCCATTTTTTCAGCGTTCCCATCATGAACAATCGCCTCCACCTCTTTATCCAGATTCCGGGAAGCAAAGGATGTTGCCGTTGCACTGCCTACCATATTGACCAGGGCTTGCTCCCGGTTTTCAACAAACTGAAGCATCATCAGTTCGATACTTTTTCGGGATCCGACGACCGTCAGCCAATCACCCAACTGAAGCCTGGTAAAACCTACGGACACGATCAATTGCCCGCTCCTGCGGATGGATATTATGTGAAGGTCCAGGGGCAAATGCAGGTCGCGTATGGCGATTCCCTGTAGCTCCTCATTGCGAAGCTCGAATTCAAAAACTTCCCGGCCCTTCTCCAAACCCAGAAGCAGTGCGGCGGCCGATGGCGAACGCACGAACTGATCCAACAGATTGACAATGGCGGTACGGGGTTCAACGACCAGGGCGCCCAATTCGTGAAAACGTTTCAAATATGCATGTTGATTCAACCGTACGATAAAATTACGGCATCCGAAATTTTTATAAACCTGTTCACAGATTTTGTAGTTTTCCTCGTCGGAAAGCATGGCGACGATCGAATCCGCCTGCCCGATGCCCAGCCTATTTAAGGTATTGAAGCTCAAATCAGGAATGGAATGGATCTCGATATCCGAAGTGACTGCCGCTGTTTTAGCATATTGGACCTGGTTGGTGGCGATTTTTACTTCCCAGTTATTGGATTGCAGTAACCGCGCCAAGGCCAGGGATTCCCCTTCCAGACCGAAAATAATCGCATCGCGGATGTCTCCGGAGACCTGGGTTTCAACCCGTGACCGGGCCTCCTTGACAAGGTGGAGCGCCCATTTGAAAAACGGGGGCCCCACGATCTGATTCAAGACAACAACCGCTATGATAATGGTGGCGAATATGTCTCCCCAACCCGGAAATTGATTGGAGACCTGCTTGGCCAATCCAAGGGCCACACCCGCTTGGGTGATATAGCACATCCAGGCGATTTTACTCTCTTTCATGGGTTCACCGGCGAAAAGGCTACCGCTGAACGAACCGATAAAGACAGCCAGCAATCTGACCCCGAAAAGGGCCAGAGCAATGCCCCAGCACTGGGTCAACACGTCGAGTCGCAAGGAAGCGCCGGTCAAGGTAAAAAAGGCGATGTACACGAATGGTCCGATGTCGTGAAGCACTTTTATCAGCTCAGTACGATAAGGGCTGTAATTTGCGGCCAAAAATCCGGCCAGCATACAGATAAGCAGCGGCTCCAGATGTATCCTGTGGGAAAGATACTCCTGGGTTATCTGCCTGAATAACCCGGACAGGACAAACACACCGAATCCCGCCGCCATAATCAAAATGGTCTTAGATCCTCTGCTGCAATGCCGTGAGAGAACAAACCTCAAAAGATAAGCCAATGGATATCCCGCCGCCACGGTGAGGGCCAGCCCGACAAATAGGACCAAAATAAAGCGTGAATCAAAGCCTGCCTCTGTCAACAATGCCCCGGTTATGGACGCGGAGATGCTGAATAAAATAATGACCACAACGTCCATAATCACCGTAACGCCCAATGCGGTTTTCGTAAACGGCCCCTTTGCCCTCAACTCATTAACCACGGCGATAGCCGAAGACGGTGACCGCGCCACCATGATGGCCCCCACTAAAAGAGAAACCGCTGCACGGTGTAGAGAGGGCATCTCTCGAATAAAAGGAATGGCTCCGGATATAAAGAAAAAGGCCAGGGAGCTAACACATAGGTTGGATAGAACCAGCCCGATAGTGACATAACGGATGGTCTTAAACCGGCTTCTGATCTGGCGAACCACCAATTCACTACCTGCGGCGAAAGCAATATATGCCAGGGATAATTCATCGATAAACCGTAACTGGTTGACGGCATTGACGGTTAGGATGTTTAACACATAAGGACCGGCCACGATGCCGACAAACAGGAACCCGGTGATCAGAGGCAGTTTGAAAAGGGCAAACCAGTGGCCGATCTGCCTGGACGCCAAGGCGATAATAAAAAAACCGATGATATAAGAGAGGGTTATCAAACCGGTATCAGCCATTGCTCCATTCCGGAATAGGGTTCTTGATTTTGAAAATCGTCTAAAGGGTTGAAATATAGTCTATCTCATTTGCCTTCAATAATCAGGGCGAAGATTCCATATCGGATTTCTGGACCGGTTCCCTGACGGCACTGTTTTGGATGGAATCCAGCGTATGCCTGGTTTACTATCCTATATCCAAACCATTGTGGATGGAAAACAAAAAAAATGGGTTTTTCGTCCTGACCGGAAACAACCAGTTTGAATAGTTGGACTCTATCGATCAATCACCGGCGGGTAGAACCGGTATCATCAAGCTTCTCCCCTTCGCTTATCACGAAATTTATGGAAACGAGAATCCGGATCTGAATAAGGTCCTGTATAAGGGTTTTTATCTGAGAATATTTGACCGGAATATTGGCAATCTTGTAAAAAGTCGTCACCCCGGTCCAGTATCAAGTACAGGATGGACTACGGCCGGGGTTGAGATCTCATGTAACTACTTAAAAAGGCTGGATTCCGGTCTTCACCTGTCTGCGTGCGGACACGCACAGGCAGGCCGGAATGACGAAAACAGGCGTTTTCCGACTTTTTACAAGACCATCCATATTAAACCCCTGCATTTTTCACAACCTATTTGACCACATATCTTGAAAGGAACGTCAGGCAGGTCAGTCGAATATAGGATCTATCTCTCTTCCAGGAATTCATCCGAGATGCTGAATCAGGTTATTTTTTAAAGCTCACCCGACATCCCTACGATTCCATTCGCTTTTCAGGATTAGAGATCGAAAACCGCCATAAATAGTCTAAAAGCGGCAACGAGGCTTTATCTGCACTGGTTCTCGTCCTAGCCTTTCAATAATGGCTGTAGCTTTGGTAAACAATGTATACTTCATATCCATTTAGATCTCTAAGACGGATACTTTTTATCCGAAATAATCGGCTAGAGCCATCCTGGCTATCATATTCTCTTGCGGATAATCATCGTATTTTCAATTGGTTACTCTGAAATCACCCATACTGGTATGACTATTGCCTTATAAAAGCCAAAACATAAACAACGATGGATGAACACAATCCAAGATGACTCAAAGGAGAAAATAAAATGGAAATCAATAAGAAAAGATTTGTCATGGCTGTGATTGTGCCGGTTTTGGTCTTGGCCGGTGTACTTTTTTACATCTTACATTTCAGCGCGTCCAATAAGGACCCTGTTTTGGCCGAAAGACAGGGATGGGAAAGAAACGGCGATGGTCCATTATTTGACCAGTATGCCGGAAGGGGGACATCGCCTTATGGTGATGATAACACCTTGCGCCGAGGTGAAAAGGGAAGGTCATTCGCAGCGCCGTCTGAAAGACCGTCGCAAAATAACGAAGAGGGCTTCATGAGAGGGCAAGGAAGGGGAAGAGATCGATCCTTGTCTCCCGGTGACGGTGGTTATTCGCAGGACCAAAGGGCAGGGGGCAGAGGTAGAGGACAAGGGCAAGGAAGAGGAAGAGGCTATGATGGCTTATACCAAAACAGGGACAGTGATTCTTTCCGGTATCAGGATCAAGGCGTTACGAGGCCGGAATAATGCGGGAACATTCTTCGCATCCTCATATTTTCATTAAATGCCCGGATAAACGGAAAGATGTAACGGGCTCATGATCGATGAGTATGCTGATGGGATGATTACCACTACATTCCATGGCTATCCATGGGGGAAGACCATGGCAAAGCGAATTGCGGGACATGGCGAAGATCTGATCATGAGATACCGGGTGGACACCCGTGTCATATTCGAAGCCGTCATAACGATCCCCATTTCGCTCGTCATGAAAAGGCTAAACATCAGCATGAGATATGCGCTGGTAGTCAAATTTTTCGTAACAGTTTAGCTCTTTGAAAATTACGTGATACAAGGCTGGATTCCGTGATCAAGTCACGGAATGACGTAATTGGAACAGCCTATT
>JAFGGA010000205.1 GCA_016930835.1 Deltaproteobacteria bacterium | reverse complement strand
ATGGTGAGGATCAAAATCACGAAACAAGCTTTATAGTCAAGGCGCTTCAAGCCGCAGTAGATGATTGGTGCAAGATTCAGGTATTAAATAACAAGCTGCTTTTCATTATAGCTTGCGCCAAACTTGACGATCTCGTAAAAAGTCGAAAAATACGCGTTTTTGTCATTCCGGCCTGCCTGTGCGTGTTCGCACGCAGACAGGCGAAGGCCGGAATCCAGTCTTTTCAGATAGGTACATGGGCTCTGGATCCCGGCCACAGTCTATCCCGTCCTTGATACGGGACCGGGGTGACGACTTTTTTATGAGTATGTCAAACTTGACAATTCAAAAATCATCGCAACGATGATGAAAAGCAGGTAATGTTTGATCGGGTGTTTTTTCCTTAACGAACATTGCGGGAGGGTCTTGCATCCGGGTCGGGATACCTGGTCTCACCCAATAGCAGCAATAGTGGACGTTCTCAACATTTACACATTATTCTTGAACATGTAAATATGGAGTACGTCCCGCATTACCGCAAGGACCCGAGGGTTTCTAAACATTTTCATGACAATATTTTTCTTTAACGATCGACTTGCTGAATAATTCATACGACTCTCTAATCTCATTAAGGTTTATCTTTATCTATTTTGATGGGTAAAGGGTGACTCCATCCACTATTCGCCGTACGAGGGATGCGGGTATCCTGTTGTATCCGGCCTCTTTCAGATTAATATTCGGAATTCCCCCTATCAGATCAAACCCTCTGCGCAGTACCCGATCGTCCCAGATAGTCTTTATATCATTGCGGATCAAATTTTGTGTCTTGGATGCCTCGCAAAGCCCCCCCAGCATGAAGGTCACCATGCGGTTGGCCCACTTGACAACGAATTGACTGGTATAAGGATCATCGAGACCTTCCTTTTCCACCTCCGGCGTGCCCCGTCTGCTTTCCAGCAGAAAGGCCAGTGAAACCATATCATGGGCGATGACGGAAGATGATGCGAAAACCAGGCCGGTCTCCGGTGTCACGATGTAACCTTTATCGGGGCCGAAGGTCGTCAGAACCTTATCCGCCATTGTCAGGACCAAACGTTGTTTCTCCTGAAGCACGGGCAGAAAGTTGGCTTCCGCTGTTTTTTCCTGTAATGTGGCGGCGTCACGATGATACTCCAGTCGCGAATCCGTTCGCCAGTATCCCACTGCTGCTTTCAGACCCAAACTCGCACCCGCGAGCGCGTGCCTGCTGCAACGCGGCATAAGCACAATGTGATCCACTTCCTTGAGGATCTTGGGCATCGTTACTCCTGCCTTCCAGTGGGACCCGCCGGGAGGACCTTCTTCGTAAAAGGCTTTCCATCCGGCTTCTTCAGGGAAAAACAACTCCCCTCTCGCGTTTTCAACAGCCCCGGCGATCCCACAGGAAACGGCCAGAGACCTTGAACTTCCCTTCATGGTATCGGGGGATAGTTTCACATGTTCTATCCCGGACATATCCCCGACAATCACCCTTCCAGCGCCTTTTTCTTTTAATAAACGGATCATCGCAGAAACAGCTTTCGGGCTAGTGGTGGCGGGGTAAGGATTGCCGGAGTTCATTGCCGGTTTGATGAAGATCGTATCTCCCTTTGATAACCAGGAAAAATCCGTGGCTGTTTCCGCCGCGGACCTGACAGCCTCCTTTACACGTTCCATCGTTGCGGGTGGTTCCAAACCCGCAAGTCCCACAATAACCCCTGGATGGGAGCCGATCAGATCCCCGATGGGTTTGGAAGCCGATTTCGGTGGTAGAGACTCCTCCCTGCAAGACCTCCTTGAGAAAAAAATCCCGCCTCCTCCCAAGACCGCTGCTGTTGCTCCCGCCAGTTTAATAAAGGTACGTCGCTTCATCATGAATATCCCTTCAACTTGATACACTCGGATTGAAAAAACCCTGGAAACCCTCCACGCTGTAAATCATCTGGTTCTTGTTCGAGGGTATTGTCCAGCCCGCAGGCCTCTTCCATGATAGGGAAGACATTTTGCATGGTTTGCTCCCCTCACCATCAATATAATGAAATAGAGGATCTTTAAGGCATCCTTCCATGATAAGTTACATTCTCAATGTTTCTGTGGTCGACGGCTCCTCTGCGGCATTGAAAAATGGCTGAATCTCTGGCCGATCTTCAAAAAGGCACCGGCCTTTCAGCAACGAGAGCCCAGATAAGCCAGTATCAGTAGACATCAAAAGGATAAAGACGGCAGCCTTATTTTTTTTACAATCGAATCAATGAACTACACCACAGCAAAACTACAGGGAATCATAAAAGGATATCCTTCATTGAACGAAGCAAATTTCAGGAAACTGCCCCCAAAGGAGACTAGACTTTTTACGTGTTGCGAAAACAGAAACCGACATATGCCGCATCTGAACGAAACAAAGAAAAGGCCCATTGAAAAAAACAATAATATTATTCTTTTACCGCATAGGCTGAACCTATTAATCCTCAATCATCCGGAAGCCCCGCCTTGCGATAAACTTCTCTTCTAAAGTCCGCAGAGGTATTATAATCGACAGGAAATGCCAATGAGTCGATCAATTCGAAACAAGCAGCAATATCCTCGATAAGTACATCTTTTTTGCCTTCTCCCAAAAAGGCACCGTCTCCTGAAACCAATGCGACCCTTTTATACACTCCCATGCCGGCGTAATACACATGCCCGGTGACCGGGCATTGATCCAGGCACAAAAACAGTGTCATGGGAACAACTTGCTCAATGCGTTGCCTTTCTTCGATCTCCTTGGGAAACAGATCTTTTGTCAGGCCTGTGGTGGCCGTCGGACAAATGGTATTGACCTTGATGTTGTATTTTGCTCCCTCTGTCTTTAGCACGTTCATCAAACCGATGATGCCAAGCTTTGCCGAAGCATAATTTGCCTGGCCGAAATTACCGAAAACCGCGGATGTGGAACTCGTCAGCACAATCCTTCCGTAATTGTTCTTCTTCATGATCCTAAACGCTGGCCGACTGACACAATAAGCTCCTTTGAGGTTCACGTTAAGCACTTCATCCCAAACATCCGGCTCCATATTGATAAAACTCTTGTCTCTGAGAATTCCTGCGTTATGGATCAGTATGTCCAGCCGTCCAAAGTTTTTAACAGCCGTATGGATGATACTTTCACCCCCTTCAGGGCTGGCAACGTTTTCGTAGCTGGCAACGGCTTCTCCTCCGGCCCTTTTTATCTCATCGACAACGTTATCGGCAGCCATGCCAAAGCCGTCCCGATTTTTTCCTCCGGTGAACCTGACGATATCGTTTACCACAACCTTAGCGCCTCTTTCTGCAAGCGCGATCGCATACCCTCTTCCAATCCCCTGTCCGGCGCCGGTGATCACAGCTACGCGTCCCTCAAAAGTATATCTAAATTTTTTCACATATCTTTCTCCTGATCAATACTTTGGGTCAAGTTTCCGAAGAAATCCCTATCATAAAAATGATTAATTTCCCAACGATTTCATTAATGGGGATGACCGGCATTCCTGCCGCGACCATCATTTACACATTATTCTTGAACATAAAACTATTGAGAACATCCGGCATTATTTTTCATTGCACAACAGCCGTTCCGGATACTCGGCCAGGCGGTTCAGCTTTTCTTCCGGCATGTGAGATAAAAACGGGGTGTTCCTGAAAGATTCCAGGATCATGGAACAATTCATCCGGCGGGTATAATCTCTAAAGCGTCCGGATGCCTCACCCGCGAATTGATCTTGTATGTCCAGAATCTTCACGGGTGTAGCGCATGAAAAATCAAATGATGCCAACCTGATTCGCCGCACGTCATGAGATGGCGGGGTCACAAAATAAATAACGAGGTTTTTCAGGTCGTAAATGATATTCCATTTCGTATACAACCCCTGTGAAACCTTTTTTAAGATCAACAGCGAGAGATCAAGCCCTTTTTTGCTCATGTTTTTACCCTGATCTCCTACGAAAAGACCGGCGGTCGTGAAACGATCCGGCTGGCTACGTTCCTCTTTTGAATCAACGAATCGCCGCCACGCGCCCAGGGAATCTTCATAGGTGCTGTTGGCTAAGGCATGGACCTTTAAATCCTTCCCTCTGTATTTGACCGGCATTCCGCCGATAAATTCCACCACGGCGCAGTCTCCAGTCGGATCACAGATCAAATAATGCATGCCCGGGGATATCCCGTCTGAAAATATCCTCAGTTTATCCATCCCCTTGAGAACTTCCTCCGTGGTGGCGGCAACATCCAACTGATACTGTATCCATTGCAGCATCGACACATAGGGTCTTGCATCCGGGTCGGGATACCTGGTCTCACCCAATAGCAGGGCCTCGATGACCAGCCCGGCCTCATTTATTCCGCCCATGGGCAGCTCCCGCCCGTACTGGTTGAAGGTGATGTTACCATACCTGGATGTCCAACGGGCGGGCTCACCCTTTATGGTATCAAGAAACTCATGCGCCTCCTTGTGAACTCCCCGCTTGTTGACGATAACCAAACCGTTTCCGATATTCCAGTCGTAATTCTTGCCAACAAAATGCCCCTCTTCCATGGAAAGATGGAAAGATGTGCAAGGCAAGGCCGGCGGCACCGGGAAACAAAGCATGAAAAAAAAGAATATGGACACGGATTTTATTTTTCTCATCGTGGCATCGGAAAATTCGGGTAACTTCATGGTATCAGTCCTTTTTGATGTTCTTGTTTCGATGGTTTTCATCATGCTTGTCCGAAAACGGTTTCCTGGGGTAAGGGGATCTCTTTTTTAAATAGACGAAAAGAGAAACCTGGAATGAAACCTGTTATGGACGTTATTAAAAAATAATCGCTTGTACGACATTAGATTTTTGAAAAACTTTTGTCGTAACAATTTAGGTTTTTCTAAATCCAAACGATTGGATTCCGCGATCAAGTCGCGGAATGACCATGCAAAAAACAAAGGTGATGGTCTCGTAAAAGTCAAAAAATACGCATTTTTGTCATTCCGGCCTGCCTGTGCGTGTCCGCACGCAGACAGGCGAAGGCCGGAATCCAGTCTTTTCAGATAGGTATCATTTTAGATTTTTGAAAAACTTGGCGCGAACCTATGGATTCCGCGACTTGCCCGCGGAATCCAGTGTCTGGGTTTTGAAAAAATTAGGTTGTTACAATCGCTTAAATAAAAAAAGCTTAAATTGAATTCCTTTTGGACACCAATGAAAATTCAGCTTTCAAAGGGAGAAATTCGCATTGCTGGAGCTCCGACCGGCTATATGATAAAAAAAGATTAAGTCAGGGTTGAATTAACCTTCGTATATCTGGTGGCGTCCCCAAGGGGATCTGTCAGCCTTTAGCTGGTTCGATTCGCTGGAGGTGCATAAACGCGGCAGAGGCGCGTAAAACCCTGTGCTCCCGTATGAAATAAGACTTTATATCCTAAAATGCAATATTATTTCTGGTGTTCTTCCGCTAGAAATTATTTCGGTTAAATTCGTCAGGCAATTCGGTCCCCTGGTTCATAATTTCGATGTATCGGGTATAGCTGTACAGACGGTTTCTTTTCTGCCCTGTCAATTCAGAGACGACACCAAGGCTTTCAAGATGGTTAAGGCATTTGTTGACCGTGGCTGGGGAAATGGCTGTCCTTTTCACAAGCCAACCTGCCGTTGAAATGGGGCGCTCCAACAGTGCCCGGTGAACTTGCAGTGTGGAAAGCGCCGCCCGGCCAAGCCCTTTGATCTTATCACGATCCTCCTTTGACAAATCAGTAAGCTTTCTAGTCGCATCCACGGCCTGATTCGCGGTAATGATCACCGCCTCAGCGAAGAAACCCAGCCAAGCCTCCCAATTCCCACGCTGTCGAACCTCGTTGAGAAGTTCATAGTAATATTGCCGATGTGTTTTAAAATATAGACTGAGATAGAGCATTGGCTGCTGAAGCGCCTTTTGTTCACATAAAAGAAATGTAATCAGGAGCCGCCCTAAACGGCCATTACCATCCAGAAAAGGATGAATGGTTTCAAACTGAACATGAGCCAAAGCAGCCTTCTGCAACACAGGTGTATGTTCCGGCCGGTCATGCAGGAACCGCTCCAGTTCAGCCATGCATTCGAGGACCTTCTCCGGCGGAGGTGGAACAAATACGGCATTGCCGGGCCGGGTGCCACCGATCCAGTTCTGGCTCCGTCTGAACTCTACCGGATCTTGGCGGCTCCCTCGCCCTTTCGACAGTAAAATCCCATGAATCTCCTTCAATAGTCTTAGGCAAAGGGGAAACCCCCCGGCAAGCCGGCCTAGACCATGATTTAGAGCAGCAACGTAGTTGCTGACTTCCCGAACATCATCAAGAGGTACTCCGGGAACCCGGTCTAGTTCGAAAAGCATTAGATCGGAAATAGAGGACTGTGTCCCCTCGATCATTGAAGAGAGAACGGCTTCCTTGCGAACATACATATAAAGGAAAAGGGAGGTATCGGGAAGAAACGTTGAAGCACTGTCCAAGCGCCCGAGAGCCATCAGTGCATGATCAAATTGATCTCGCAAATCAGGGGTCCAATCAATCTGTGGTGTCGGGGGCAACGGAGCCGGTACAAAGGCTTGCACCTTCTCACCTACGGTTGATGTGGTTACATAATGTCCCTGGAGCCCTCGTTCCATTGTCGTTCAACCGATCCTAAAATACAAATGTTCATTATTTTATCTTAACGGGAAATCCTAAAATAAAAAAAAGGGGAAATAGAAGTCAAGGCATTTGTGCTAAAAAAAGATTATTCCCTATAGAAAAAATCAGCAAGCCATAACATCATGTAACCTGTGATCAGTATTCGAATACCGAATACTTTAACCTTTCCGATAAAAACATACATGCATATTCGATAAAGAGGCATTATAAATTTTGATTATGGCAACACTAATAAATATAATATCATCAAAAACGGGAATAGAAAAACGTAACCGTGCGTTGATGGCATTCGCTTTATTGACCGGTGCGAGAGATAGAGCCATTGCATCAATGAAATAAAACATATTGCTCTTATAAATAACTGCGTACACACAGAATGCCAGGGAGGTGAAAAAATTATTGGAAAAATTATGCAGCTAATGGATGCTTATACTGGTAATGAATGATAATATCAGAAATATGGAAATACCGACAAAAGAAAAAGCTTTGGATCGTTTAGCAAAATATGTGACTAATAGGATGAAAGGCGGTCTACATAAAAATATGATAACCGATAAAAGACCTGATTGGTTTGTACCTTATGGTATTTCAGATGAAGATGATTATTGGTACTGTTTTCCGGAAAAACCCTATTTAAATGTTGGAGCAACAAGGGTGGTCATCATTTCAAAGTCTACAGGAAAGGTTGTATATGACGCACATTGTGGGGAGTAATTTTTAAACAGGGTGAAATATTTTAGTGAACATAAGCATAAAGAATGAAGCGATTTGCTATTAAAATAATAAAAACAGGCAAGGATAATTTCGACCTTGATGATCATATCCTATTGAGAAAAGAATATTATGAGGATTTTCTGGAATTTGCTGAGGAATATGAATTATGGGATACAATCCTGAAGGAATCTATAATATGCGACAACTGCAAATCCTATATAACTGATTCCTATAAATTTTATACATTGATTGATGATATCTTGTATTATTTGGAAAGCAAAGAATTCAAAGAAGAATTTGAAATATATGAGATATTGTATGGCAAATTGGATGCCATAAGGGATCGCATGAATGAAGTATATTGTGAAGAATATGATCCTGAGAACTTCCCTTATATAGCGGTAATTTTCAATGATACCTGCACATGCAATTCTTTTTTTATCGGGGAAAAAGAGGGAAAAGAAGACGAAGAAGATCCCTTTGATCTGTCTGACCCGAATATTTCCATCTCAAGGTATATCGGGCCTAAAATAAGATGGGAGTAAAAATGATATCCATGAGTGCCAGTATGCTCGCCAGTTCCGGTAAAGTGGATATGTATCAGCTTCAAGAGTTACTCACCCATGAAGACAGCAGGATGACACAAAGATATGCCCATCTTCGTGACGAAGCCTTGAAACGGGCTTCCGGGGTGGCAGATGATATTTTTTATTCGGTTTGAGATCCAGAGGATAAGGTAAAGGTTGTAAAACTAGAGGATCATAGCAGTAAAAAATGGGGTATTGTCTCACAGCGTTTAATATTGACAAGGAATCAATAATTGGTTACATTATGGATGTGTTCGACGTGTTAATCAGGAAGAAGGTCCTTAAAGAAGTCAAAAGGATGCCAGTTCATGTTCAGGAGAAACTGGCTGTTCTGGTTGATGATTTAATGGAGAAGGGACCGATTCAATCCAAATGGCCGAATTTCAGCAAGATCGGCAAAGATAAGTACCACTGCCATCTAGCCCGGAAATGGGTGGCATGTTGGTATTATGAGGAAAACTCATTAGTGATAGAGGTGTATTATGCAGGCAGTCGTGAAAACGCCCCATATTGAAATCAGGGTCAAAGGTGCGGAAATCCCGCCAAAGCTGATGAAAGTTTTAGAGGAAGAATACGGCCAGGAGTTAAACCTTGTCACGGATGGCGGCGATGAATTCGTAAATGTCTTTGAGACCGAGTGGTATAAAGGCATCAAGGGGAAGATGACCCCTGGAAAATATTTGCGCATTTATCGGGAGAACAAGGGATTGACTCAACTTCAACTTGGCGAAGCCCTTGGAGGGGTCCCTAGGCAGCATATCTCTAATATGGAAAACGGACACAGGACTATCAGCGTTAAGATGGCAAGGAAGCTGTCAACCTTTCTGGGTGCCCCGATTGAAAGGTTTATTGAGAAAGAGGAAATTCGCAAATAGTTGATTGACTGGCTAAGGTCACTCCCGAAAAGCCTGGCTCCCTGAGCCCGCCTGCCATCTTTAATAAATCAAGGTCATTGCAGGGGATGATATCAATGAATAGCCCCAAAGAAAACGATCCAGGAACCTTCCGTGAATTAAACTTTCCGTATTTACAGGGTTTTATGATTTATATTATTAAAAAAAAACAGTGTTAATGATCGCCACTATGGAGCCGTTTGAAGATCAGGGTTATGGTGCCATCCCGTGATCGGGGCACAGAGGGGGACCTCCCTACAACTCCTTTGCCTGTTGAAGGGCTATTTTCATAATGTCCTGATGAATCCAATAGCCGGCGCTTCGCATCTCTTCAAGTGGACCTCGAACATTGGAGACAAGGCCCCGGTGCTTGGCCTCAACAAGGATCCGTGCTGACCCTACTACGCGAATCCCGTAAATCTTCCTGGCAACTTTCCTCGCCTTCCTTTCATCGATCAGAACGAGATCAACGCCATTCTCGATCAAGGTGAATTACTGCTGCCTCCCCCTTGTCGATAAGGGTTCCAAGAAGAGGTTCAACCGGTGTAGCAGGTGATTGTACCTTGATCCATGTTGCTTGCCTATAAGATCCCAAACCAACGAAGTCTTTTCCACCTTGCATGATCTCATTATGCACAGCGTCGGGTAAAATCACCTCTTTAAATAATTCCTGAGAATTTCGAAGCGGTCGATCACACTCAGAGCAATTATAGGTCCCGTATTGGAGACGAGTCTGCCTTTCATGACAGGGAATCCTTGAACTCATCCTCGATTTCTTCCCGATCCCACTCTACTGTAGCTGCCCCATATCGATGGCAGTTCAAAAGGAAGGCGACTCGTGACATGCCCACCAAAGCAGCCGCTTGGCCCGAAGAAAGCCGTCCAAGCTCAAAAAGTTTGCTGGCCAGAGCTAACCGCGCCTCTTCCTCAAAGGATTCAGGGGTTAGGTTGAGCGCTGCTGGTATGGATTCCGGATACTCTATTTGGATGGTTTTCATATATTTCACTCCGAGTTCATGTATTCCCTTGATTCATCTCTTTTCATTTCAATCAAATTCTGCCAGAGATCCCATGAAAAATCAAATCATTT
>JAFGGA010000204.1 GCA_016930835.1 Deltaproteobacteria bacterium | reverse complement strand
CAATCATCTACTGCGGCTTGAAGCGCCTTGACGATAAAGCTTGTTTCGTGATTTTGATCCTCACCATATCGGTAATATGCCTGCGGGCCAAAATCACTCCAACTTCGCTTTATAGTCAGGCTTTCGGCGCCTCGCTACGATAATGGGTGCAAGATTCAGGTAATAAAATAATGTGATTCGATACTATGGCTTTTTGAAATACAAATCGTCCAAGGTACTTGGCCCATGAACCTTGAACCTTGAACACTCAGCCTTATTCCTTAAATACGGCGCCCGTACTGGCTGAGGTCACCTGTTTGGCGTATCGATATAAATATCCTTTTTTGACCTTATAATCCGGTCGGATCCAATTTTTTAAACGATTGTCAATCTCTCCTTGATCCAGCTTCACGTTAAGGGATCGTTCGGGAATATTGATCTCAATCATGTCTCCTTCCCGGACAACGGCAATAGGCCCGCCTTCCTGTGCCTCAGGTGAGACATGGCCGATGGCCGCACCCCTTGTCCCACCTGAAAACCGCCCATCCGTGATCAGCGCCACATCCTTGTCCAAACCGGCGCCAGCCAGGGCCGACGTGGGTGAGAGCATCTCTCGCATGCCGGGTCCCCCTTTAGGACCCTCATATCGGATCACCACCACATCGCCTTTCCGGATCTTGCCGGCCATGATGGCCTCCATGGCGGATTCCTCCGTCTCGAAAACGCGAGCCGGACCATTATGTTTGAGCATGGAAGGATCCACTGCTGATTTTTTTACAACCGCACCGTCCGGTGCCAGATTGCCGAACAAGATGGCCAGGCCGCCGTCCTCCGAGTAAGGTGAATCAACGGCGCGAATAATTTTATGATCCAGGGATGCGGCGGAACCGATGTTTTCCCCAATGGATCGGCCGGTAGCGGTGATGAGATCCAAATCAATCAGGCCTTTCTTCTTCAGCTCTCCCATCACGGCGGATATGCCGCCCGCTCGATCCAGGTCCTCCATATGTGCCGGACCGGCCGGTGAAATCTTACAGAGATTAGGTGTTTTTGAGCTGATTTGATTAAAGAGGTCCAGGTCAAGCCGAATTCCCGCCTCGTGGGCGATGGCCGGAAGATGCAGGACCGTATTGGTGGAGCTTCCAAGGGCCATCTCCATGTGGATGGCATTCTCAAATGCCTTTCGCGTCGCGATATCCCTGGGCTTTATATCCTTTTCCACCAGGTACATGACCTTTTTGCCTGCTTCTCTGGCCAATCGGATGCGGCCGGCCGTCACCGCGGGGATCGTACCGTTTCCCGGCAAGGCGAGCCCGAGGGCCTCACTGAGACAGTTCATGGAATTGGCCGTGAACATACCAGAGCAAGAACCGGATCCCGGACAGGCATTCTCCTCAATCACGGCCAGTTCTTCATCGGTGATCTTACCGGATGCGCGAGCCCCGACCGCTTCAAAGACGCTGATCACATCCAGTGCCCTATCACCGAGACGCCCCGCCAGCATGGGCCCGCCGCTCACCATGACGGCCGGGATATTCAGACGCAACATAGCCATGAGCATCCCGGGAACGATCTTATCGCAATTGCAGATCAACACCAAACCGTCAAACGGGAAGGCCATTGCCATGATCTCAACCGAGTCCGCAATCAGTTCCCGGGAGATCAACGAGTATTTCATGCCAGCGTGGCCCATGGCAATCCCGTCACAAAGTCCTATGGTGGAGAATTCCATGGGCGTACCACCGGCCGTCAATATACCTTTTTTGACAGCCTGGGCGATCTCATTCAGATGCAGGTGTCCCGGCACCACCTCATTCGCTGAATTAGCGATACCGATAATGGGACGCTGGATCTCTTCATCCGTATACCCCATGGCCTTACATAGTGATCGATGGGGTGCCCTTTCCACTCCTTTTTTCATAAGATCGGAACGCATGAATCTTTCCTCCTTGAAATGCAACTTGTTATCGTTGCAATACCCCAACCCGGGCGCGGTGTCAAGGAATTGACTTGATTGTGCCTCATTTCCCGGTAATAGCCCGCCAATTGTCTGTAATCCCTCCCTTTATCAAATAGATAAACAGTCCCGATGGCATGGCATGAATATCGCATAATTATTGCTCATCCAGAAACGAACATTTTAGGATTCAAGTTATCGGCACTCGGCATTCAGCTATCGGCTAACGGCTTGAAAATACAAAGGCATGGATGATGGCTGAAAATTTGCACCCGCAAATGTTCGTTTAGTGTCCCCCCATTAATCCCTCCTTCCCGAGCGGGAGGGGGTCAATGGAAGGGGTTCAGGGTATTTCTGGATGGATATTGGCTTATAGATGCATATGCATTAGACAATGATTATGACATTCATAAGCATCTATCACATATACCGATATCTAATAAAAAAGTAAGGGCCTAAACAACAAGTTGGAAAATCAGCTAAGGAGCAAAGAAGAAAGATTTCGTCTGATCTCGGAGACATTGCCCGTGGGGATCTTCGAGTCTGATGAAAACGGCCATTGCCTCTATACCAACACTCGATGGCAGAATCTTTTCGGCGTCAGTCTGGAGGAAAGTTTTTCTCTAGACTGGCGACAACTCATCCATCCCGAAGAAAGAGAGACGATTGCATCAGAGTGGGCTGAATCGGTTGAGTGCTTCAATGTTTTTGATAAAGATTGCCGGGTTATTTCCCAGAATGGTCGCGAGTTCTGGGTACACCTTCGATCATCGCCAGTTTTTACCGATGCAGGTGTCCATTATACCGGAACAGTGGAGGACATTACCGAAAGAAAAAAGTCGGAGGAGGAATTAAAGGAAGCCAAAGAGATAGCCGAGATGGCCAACCGGACAAAGAGTATGTTTCTGGCCAACATGAGCCATGAAATTCGCACACCCTTGAACGGTGTCGTGGGAATGGCCGGACTCTTGGCTGAGACCGAATTGGATGAGGAACAGCGAGAATACATTGAGATTTTAAAAAATTCAGGAGATTCCCTACTATCTATTATTAATGATATCCTGGATTACTCCAAGATCGAGGCCGGTCAACTGGAGTTGGAATGTATTGATTTTGATTTGCGGTTGACGATTGAAGATACAACCGATGTGGTGGCCTTTAGAGCTCATGAGAAAGACCTGGAATTGGGTTGCATCATTGAACCAGAGGTCCCGTCCCTGGTTCGAGGTGATCCGGGCAGGATCAGACAAATATTAATCAATCTCATCAGCAATGCCGTTAAATTCACTGAAAAGGGGCAAATCGTGATCCGCACGTCTCTTGACCATGAGACGGCAACTCACACCACCGTACGTTATCATGTTACCGATACAGGCGCGGGCATCTCTGAAGAAAAGATGGAACGGTTATTCAAGTCCTTTTCTCAGATTGATGCATCCATCAGCCGGAAATACGGGGGCACGGGTTTGGGTTTGGCCATTTCCAAGCAGCTTGCAGAGATGATGGGCGGAGGTATCGGCGTCGAAAGCCGGGAAGGAAAAGGGTCAACCTTCTGGTTCACGACGGTGCTTGAAAAACAAAAGGAGCAAAATAAAAAAGAAGAGAGTCGGTTGATTCGGTTGGATGCCTTGCGGGTATTCATCATTGATGACCGCAGGACCAGTCGCCGGCTATTGAGGGAGCAATTAAGCGCCATAGGCTGTCGATTCGATATGGCCATCAATGGACCTTCAGCTTTTACAAGACTTCGTAACGCCCGCTTGGATAACGATCCTTATCAGATTGTGATCATCAATAGACAGCTGCGGAGTATGGATCCGGAGGTCATGGGTCGCACGATCCAGGCCGATCCGGAACTGGGGAATCCCGCCCTCGTAATGTTAACGGCCATGGGTCAACGCGGAGAAGCCGGACTTTTGCAAAAATCAGGATTCTCAGGTTATCTCTCCAAACCCATCAAACCGTCACAACTCTATGCATGTCTATTATCCGTGGCGGAACGATCCTTCAATAGGTCCAAGGAACCGGAAATTCCCATGGTTACGCGCCATACCATCGAAGAGGAGAAAAGGCGGAATATCCGCATCTTATTGGCCGAAGATAATGCCGTAAACCAAAGATTGGCTACACGCATCATTGAAAAATTCGGATACCGTATCGATACTGTTTCCGATGGGAAAGAAGCCATTCAGGCTTTAACCCGGACACCCTATGATCTGGTTTTGATGGATGTGCAAATGCCGGAGATGGACGGAATCGAGGCCACCCGAATCATTCGAGAATTTCAATCAAAAGTTATTGATCCCCGGCTCCCAATTATTGCCATGACGGCCCACGCCATGAAAGGGGATCGGGAAAAATGTCTGGAAGCGGGGATGAATGATTATGTCTCAAAGCCCGTCAATCCGAAGGAATTATACAATGCTATTCATAAACAGCTTTCCGGTCGCCTTGAAAGAAGCGATCCCGAAACACAAGATTAACGGAGCAACACAGAAAGCGTGATTGATTCGGAGGCGATTTGGTGTTATAAGCCATTTTTGTGTAGCTCTGAATCAATTCATGTAGGTCGATTGTGTCAGGATGGATCTATGAAATGAGAGATCCATAACCCCTGTGACCCTTGAGCATGGTAAAAGCTCAATGGGATGCAGTTGGCTTAAAAAAGGAAGTTTTTCAACAATGGAGGACACAAACATGAATGTTACAGCTTTATCGGAAAGGTTGGGATTGGAAAAAGACGAGTTTCTGGAATTGGTGGAGCTTTTTCTGGAAACAGGAAAGTCCGACCTGGGTCAATTGAAGGTAGCCGTCCAGACGGAAGACATTGAAGAGGTCGTCAAATCCTCTCATTCCATCAAGGGCGCATCCGGGAACCTCGGATTTATGGAGATTTTCGAGGTGGCCAAGGATGTGGAATTGAACGCGCGTCAAGACAGGCTGGACGGCGCCTCCGAGGCTGTGGATACCATCAAAAAACACCTTGACCAGATCGCTATAGAAATTACCGGTGAAACAGCATAGGCCGATTCCCTATGAATGAGAATAAAAATCTCACCATCCTTTTGGTCGATGATGAACCCATCGGCATTAAAGTGCTCGAACGGACACTCAAGAAAGAGGGTTATCATGTCATAACGGCATATGACGGACCCACGGCACGCACCATTGCCTCCAAGAATCAGCCGGACTTGATCCTGCTTGATATCATCATGCCCGGTGAGGATGGTTTCGAGGTCATCCGACAGCTCAAGGAAGATCCCAGGACCGTCCATATCCCCGTCATTTTTTTAACGGGAAAAGACGGGGTGGATTCCAAAATAACGGGTTTTGATCTGGGGGCCGTGGACTACATCACAAAGCCTTTTCACGGGCAGGAGGTTCTGGCCCGGGTAAGGCTACATCTCCAACTATCCTTGGCCACGAACACGCTCATCTCCAGCCAAGCGGACAGATTACGACAGATTAAAGATGCGCAGGAATCCATGCTGGTATCGCCTGAAGACATTCCCGGGGCAAATTTCGGGGTATGTTATCAGTCATTGTTGGAAGCGGGCGGTGATTTTTACGATGTATTGCAGATCTCGGATGACATCTATGGATATTTTGTAGCGGACATATCCGGACATGACATCGCCACCAGCTACATGACATCGGCCGTAAAGGCTCTGCTAAAGCAAAATTGCATACCCATCTACCAACCCGCTGAAAGTATGCGGATGATCAACCACGTGTTGGAGGAAATCCTCCAAGAAGGAAAATACCTCACGGCTTGTTATGCCAGGCTGAATCGCAAATCGGAAACCATGTCCCTGATCAATTGCGGACATCCCCCGGCCGTGTATATTCCCAAAAACGGAGATGTTGAACTGATCAAACTGATGGGTGATGTGTTGGGGGCATTTCACGACGTCTTTTTTGAGGTTAAGGACATACATGTCAGAAGAGGAGACCGTTTTTTCCTCTATTCGGATGGACTTATAGAACGGCCCGGCGATAAAAACGTCTGGACAAAAGGATTGGAAGATCTTTCCAATGCCTGCCGGGACTTGCGTGACATGCCTGTTGTTGACGCGGTCGCCTGTTTAAGGGACGTGATGCATCAAAAAACAAAAGTCTTTGAGGATGATATCGTCGTTCTTGGGATAGAGGTGTAATCCCGGCGATGCATGGTAAAGGAGGTAATGCTCCGGATGACGGATTCAAAGGTATTGAAGACCCCTAAAACCATTATACTGCCGTTCCCGGCCACATTGGAGAACGTAGACAGGACCACTCGAAAGATAGAACAATTTTTAAGCCACGCGGGGATTAAAGACCCATCACAGTCTTTTGATATTGTCCTGGGAATGAGGGAAGCACTGAATAACGCGGTGACCCACGGAAGCAAAAAGGATCTCAAAAAGACCGTCTGCTTGACGCTTCGAATGAAAGGAGATGTATTGATTATGGAAGTAGAAGATGAAGGTGATGGTTTTGATTGGAAGCGCTGCATGGAAAAGGGCCTACCCTTCAAAGAGGAGTCGGGTAGGGGTTTGGCGATTATGAAGCGGTTCTTTACAAGTATGAGATACAATCGAAAGGGTAATAAATTGATCATGGAAAAGAGGATTTAAGTCCTTCCGGCCAAGGGGTTTCCATGAAACCTTGTATCCAATTACATCACGAACCTTCCCGACCTTTCCTCGTTTCACCCAATAGGCCGTTCAATAGATGTCATAGCGTATCGAATGAATGTTTGAATAACTTGCTATGGGATTGAAATCTATGTTTTAATAAGGAGTCTTATAAAGATTTCAGAAATGATAATATGGCACGGATATCGCATGAAATTCATTCCGGACATCTAACGTTTAGGGACTCGAAGGTATTCGACTTCGCCGTATGGAGGGTGGTGCTCCGGGTAGGCCTTTTATTTCAAGAATAACGATGTCACTTCCGATGGAGGGTAATATGGCAAAAGCAAAAAGAACCATCACCAGAAAAACCATCAAGCCGGGCAAGGATATTACCGCTTCGATGGCCGAAGATTTTCGTCAAAGCTTGCGTAAGTTCTTGGATCAGGGGGTTGTTGAAATGACGATCGATCTGACAGGTGTAAAGATGATCGATTCAGTCGGATTGGGCATCCTCATCGCCACCCATAATTCATTGGAGAATGTAGGTGGATCGCTGTCCATAACCAATGTTTCCCAAAATATCTATAATCTGTTTAATACCATGCGGTTGGATCAGCATTTTGAAGTCAAAACGGAGACCGCTCACTAAATCGTGATGATTACCCGCTAATAATGAATCGTGTGGTTTGATACTTGATTCATTAGACGAAATTATATTAATATAAGTCTAATCTGAATTTGTTCCGCTCAATTCTATTGAGTAATATCCAATGATCATCTCCCCGAAGTTTAACAGGGATGAGTGAGACAAACCAAGTTCTTAATACGGAGGAGATCATGAGTATCCAAGATGATGAAACCTTGCGACTTTATGTTGAAGAGTCCATGGAGCATTTATCTGACATCGAAAATGATCTATTGGCGATCGAAGCCGCTGGAGCTGATATTGATGAAGAGATCGTCAATAAGGTGTTCCGTGCCGCCCATTCCATTAAAGGGGGTGCCGGTTTTATGGGCCTGACCAATATCAAAGAATTGGCCCATAAGATGGAAAATGTCCTAGGTATGATACGTGAAAGAGAGATGATCCCGAATCCCGAGATCGTAAATATTTTGCTTTTATCTTCGGACTCCTTGAGAAACCTGCTGAGCAGCGTCAGCACCAGCAATGAGACGGACATCTCCGAACATATCGATGCGTTGATGGCATTAACCGCCAATTCACTTCCCGATGGGGAGCAGGAAGAACTCTCCGATCGGGCGGATATCTCTTTCCCGGATGGGAAGACCGTGTTTAAGGTCCCCAAATATGATATTTCCAATGCCAGGAAAAAAGGGAATTTTATCTATCTCGTGGAATATGACCTCATTCATGACATACATAATAAAAACAAGACGCCGCTTGCCCTCCTGAAGAAGATGCAAGAGAGTGGTATTATTCTGGATTGTAAAATCGACATGGGGGCAGTAGGATTTTTGGACAGTGATATCATCTCCAACCGAATACCTTTCCTGGTCTTATATGCCACCATACTGGAACCGGATATGATTAACGCCCTTTTTGAAATCGACGAAGAAAGGGTCTTTGAACTCACTCCTGATTTTATTGTTCAACCGGTTGGAAAGCCTAAGATCTTTGAAATCTCTATGCCGGAGGAACAGACATTGAGCCCGAGCACGGAACCCTCAAAAAAAGAAATAACCGTCGACGAAGAAGAGATTCCAACCCCTTTTCAACCCTTATCCGCCGGGCAGAAGTCCGAGGACGACAAAAAGCAAAAGACGGCCCCCGGTATCCTCTCCACTGAAACGAGTCTAAGGGTGTCCGTCGGCCTTCTGGATTCCCTCATGAACCTGGCCGGTGAGCTGGTACTGGGCCGGAACCAGCTGCTTCAAGCCATTACGTTGAAGGACTTTCGTTCCATAGAAGCGTCCGGCCAACACCTGGACCTCATTACATCGGAGATCCAAGAGGCGATCATGTTGACGCGCATGCAACCCATCGGCAATGTCCTCAACAAGTTTCCCAGAGTGGTAAGAGATCTGGCCAGAGACCTGAAAAAAGAGGTCCGCCTCACCATTGACGGTGAAGGGGTCGAGTTGGATAAGACTATCCTTGAGGCGATCAATGATCCGCTGACCCACCTTGTCCGGAATGCCGTGGATCACGGGATTGAGAAGCCGGATGTGAGAAGGAAGGCAGGCAAGGACGTGACTGGACATGTTCACCTACGGGCCTATCACGAAGCGGGACAGGTGAATATCGAGATCCGGGACGATGGGAAAGGCATTGACCCTTCAAGATTGGCCGCAGCGGCCCAATCAAAAGGGCTTATCAGCGAGAATCAAGCCATGATCATGTCCGACAAGGAAAAGGTCAATCTGGTTTTTCTGCCGGGATTTTCCACCGCCGATGAGGTGAGCGATGTGTCAGGTCGCGGTGTTGGAATGGATGTGGTCAAGACCAATCTCGATAAATTAGGGGGTGTTGTGGAGATCGATTCGGTCATGGGGAAGGGCACCACCATCAACATCAAACTGCCGCTCACCTTAGCCATTATCCCGAGTCAGCTCATCTCCGCCGGTGGAGAGCGATATGCCATCCCCCAGGTGAATCTGGAAGAACTCTTTCGCATCCCGGCTGATCAAGTAAAAAATCGCATAGAGAAGGTCGGGGATGCCGAAGTGGTCCGTTTACGCGGTAATCTTCTTCCCTTGATCCGCCTGGCCGATGTCATCGATATTGACCGGATCTATATGGATCCCAAGGAAAAAAGGGAAAAACAAGACCGCCGCAAGGATATAGCCGACCGAAGGTCCAAACGAAGTCCATTTAAGAGGTCCACACAGGCCGGAAGAGGGGAGCAACCCGAAGAGATGAACGAACAAACGGATGATCGTGTCGATTCGGATGAAACAACGGATAAGCGTCGGCAAAATTCAGACAGAAGGTATCATGCATCCAGTGCTGTTAATATCGTTGTCGTTTATACCGGCGCCTTAAAATATGGCCTGGTGGTGGATGAATTACACGATTCCGAAGAAATCGTGGTCAAGCCGCTGGGACGGCACCTCAAACACTGTAAAGGATACGCCGGTGCCACCATTATGGGAGATGGTCGAGTGGCACTGATCCTGGATGTGGCCGGGCTTTCGCAAATGGCCCAATTGACCTCAATGGAAGGCACGGATCGAGCCATGGAGGTGGCGCGCGAACAACAACAGGCCGCGGTACAACAAGACGTCCAGTCCATGCTGATATTCCGGAACGCGGAGGAAGAACAATTCGCCGTTCCTTTGGGTTTTGTAGAGCGCATTGAAAAGATCAAAAAGTCTGACATCGAAGAAGTCGGTAATAAAAGGGTCATGCAATATCGGGGATACAGCCTTCCATTATTCGCCATTGAGGAAGCAGCCAAGGTTAGGCCTTTAGCCGATAAAGAGGAACTCCTGGTCATTGTTTTCACCGTCGCGAACCGTGAGATCGGGCTCCTGGCCACGCCGCCGCTGGATGCTATTGAGGAATCTATTGATATCGATACCACCACGCTCAAACAGAACGGCATCAAGGGCTCGGCTATCATCCGTGATTATACCACATTGATTGTGGACATCATTGGACTCGTTAAAAGTATTAATCCGGAATGGTTTGAAGGGAAAGATATGGAGACGCCGGAAACGGATTCCAAAAACGCGATTATTTTGTATGCCGAAGACTCCAATTTTTTCAGAAGCCAGGTCAAAGAGTTCCTGGAGGATGATGGATATGAGGTCATTGAGGCGGAAGACGGCTTGATCGCATGGGATCTTATGCAAAAACACGCGAAAGACCTCTCACTGGTGATAACGGATATTGAAATGCCCAATCTGGACGGATTCGGGTTTGCCAAAAAAATAAGAGGAGATAAACGGTTTTCCGATTTACCCATCATTGCACTGACGACCATGGCCAGTGATGAGGATGTGGCCAAGGGTAAAGACGTGGGTATTGATGATTATCAAATCAAGCTGGACCGGGATAAACTTATGGAGAGCGTTTATCGGTTTTTGAAAAAGAAATAAGGGGATTCGTGATTGAAGCTTGTCGCCTTTTTTAGAGAACACCTCCTGGTCCAGATACTGGCGATCGTGTCTTTGATATGGATTGTCACCATTGGATCCATAGCGTTTCTGAATATCCGGGGACAACACGATTTCGTAGATAGATTACTTGAACAACCATACCATATGCTTCTGACGTCAATCCAAGGAGTGATCATCGACACCCTGTCCAAAGGAGATAAGGATATTGTTCAGGCTGGAATAAGTGAAATCGCCCGATCCATGCCGGACTTGGATATTTTTATCTATAATACGGACCGGCGTATCACGTTTGCTCATGACAAGGCAATGACAGGGAAGGCCTTATCGTCCGTTATTCAGGATAACGCCACTTTGGAAGAGATCCGATCCATGCTGGTAGCAGGTCACTTCAACTTGAAGCCATTTTACGGTGAAGGTAATCATCAATCCTCTTTGATTGCCTCACGTCCCGTTATGAACGATTCCCGCTGTTTGGGTTGTCATGAATCGTCTCAAAAGGTTCTAGGCGGTATAACGTTACGGGTATCTACCGACCAGGCGATCGGGTCTTTGCCTGCAATTCAAAATCATATTATCATGATCGCCTGCTTGGTTTTGGTGGCGGCCCTCCTGGTATTTTATTTCTTGTTTCGGCGACTTATCAACCGACCTCTGTATCATTTATTGGATGCCGCCGCGAAATTGGAGGAGGGAGATTTTACCCATACCATTGACGTAAAAGGACGAAATGAGATCAGCCATATTTGCGCACGCATGAATATCGTTAATGACAGTCTGCGAAAAATGGTTCGTGAAGTCATGATTGCCGTTGAGACCTTGGCTTCCTCATCCAGTGATCTGTCGGTTCTCTCAAAACAGATGTCTCTGGGCGCCAAACAGACATCCTCCATGGCTGATTCCGTTACGGCATCCGCGGAGGGGATGAATTTCAATATCCATTCGGTCGCGGCCGCCATTGAACAGACTTCAACGAATGTAGGCATGATGGCCGAGTCCACGGAAGGCATGACTGCGGTGATCCACGAGATCGCCAAAAATTCTGAAAATGCGCGTGTTATCACGGGACAAGCAGTGGTGACAACCACCAAGGCATCGGAAAAAGTGGATGAGTTGGGGAAGGTGGCGCGGCAGATCAGTAAAATCACCGAAACCATCACCAAGATTTCAGAGAAAACCAATCTTTTGGCCCTGAATGCGACCATTGAGGCCGCTCGCGCCGGTGAATCGGGAAAAGGGTTCGCCGTTGTCGCAAACGAGGTGAAAACACTGGCCAGGCAAACCGCTGAAGCGACTGAAGATATTGAGAGACAGATCGGGGGAATGCAAGATTCAACCCAAAATACGGTTTTACAGATCGGGGAAATCTCCAAAGTGATCCATGACGTTAATGAGATTATCACATCCATCGCTGCGGCGGTTGAAGAACAATCCGTCACAACAAAAGAAATCGCCAGGAGTGTGGCCCACGCATCCGAGGGGATCATGGATATTAATGAAAACGTGGGCCAGACCTCCACGGTCGCCGAAGAGATTGCGAAGGATATTACGGAAGTCAACACGGCGGCGAGAGATATTACAAACAGCAGTGTCCACGTGCAGATGAGTTCGGAAGAGCTGCTTATGCTGACGGATCAATTAAGAGAGACAATCGGAAAATTCAGAGTCTAATGGAGAGGAAGGGGGAATATGGCAAAACAAAAGGAAACCATAAAAAGTCAAAAGATGGTTGAATTGGCCACTTTTTATATCGGTGACGCCCTATGCGGCATGGATATCCTTAAGGTTCAAGAGATCAACAAGCTTTTGGACATGACGGAAGTTCCTCAGGCTCCGGAATATGTGAAAGGTATCTTGAACCTGCGTGGACAGATCGTAACCATCATCGACCTCGGCAGAAAACTTGGTCTGACCAGTACCAGGCGAACCGCTGATACGAGAAACATCATCGTCAATTCCAATAATGAATATATCGGGCTTATGGTGGACCGTATCGGGGATGTGGTCAGGACGGAGCTGGAAAAGATTGAGTCACCTCCGGCTAACATTGGAGGTGTGCAAGGCAGGTACTTTGATGGAGTGGTCAAGGCTGAAAACAGTTTGATCGGCATCCTCGACGCGGAAGAGGTCTTAAAGGAAGAAGAGATGTAGTATTTAAAACCTCGTGATTGAATGGGAGGCTTTCACTTGCAAAAAGGTGGACCATTAAGAGTACTTGTCGTGGATGATACCGTTGTTTATCGAAAAGCGGTAAGCGATGTCCTGAGCGAAATACCTGATGTGGAAGTGGTCGGCACCGCTAGTAATGGTAAGATAGCCATGTCAAAGATCGATTCACTTAAACCGGATCTTTTGACCCTGGATATCGAGATGCCCGAAATGAACGGTATTGACGTACTCGCCAGTTTACAAGAACAATCCCGTGATGTCGGTGTAATTGTTTTAAGCACTCTCACCCGCAAGGGCGGCGATCTGACCATGCAAGCCCTGGAATTAGGTGCCTTTGATTTTATCACAAAGCCTGAAGCCGACTCCATGGAGGAAAGCCGGCAACAGATAAAGAACGCCATCGGCCCCATGCTTAAGGCTTTTGCACGGCGTCAGGAGATCAAAAGCATACTAAAAGGCTCTTCTTCCACCACCTCCGTGTTTCAACCGCAACCACCCACGAGAAAGTCCAAGGGCCACGATGACGTGGTTCAACGGATGAAGAGACTTGCGGAAAATATAAGAGCGAGACCCGAGATCGTCGGGATTGGGATTTCAACGGGCGGTCCCAAGGCCCTGGCTCAGATGATGCCCCAACTTCCCGGTGACATCAATGTTCCTATCCTGATTGTACAACACATGCCTGCCATTTTCACGCAATCTCTAGCTAAAAATTTGGATTCCAAATGCGGGTTTGACGTGAAAGAGGCTGTTGACGGGGAGGTTGTAAAGCCCAATAAGGCCTATATCGCACCCGGGGGTAAACAGATGAAGGTTGTGGCCGGCGCCGATGGGAAAAGCCGGATTATCCGAATCACGGATGATCCGCCGGAAAACAGTTGCAAGCCCTCGGTGGACTACCTTTTCAGATCTATCTCCCAGCATTATGTGGGCCGATCCGCTGGCGTTATCATGACCGGCATGGGCTCGGACGGCAGCCTCGGGTTGAAATTAATGAAAAGGACCGGATCTTTCATCATTGCGCAAAATGAAGAGACATGCGTTGTTTACGGGATGCCCAAAGAACCGATCGAAAAAGGTATCGTGGATGTTATCGCGCCTTTGGATAAGATCGCGGAAGTGATCATGAACGCGGTAAAAGGAATATACCATTGAGGATATATAACCTGCTTTTGAGCGGGCTGAAATATAATGATTAAGATCAACCCCGACGAAATAAAGATCATATCCCAATATATCTACCAGATAACCGGTATCGCGCTCGATGAGAAAAAGGCATACCTGATTGAAACAAGGCTGAGCGGGCTGATTGACGAACATGGTTGCAAGTCCTACCTTGAACTGTATCATAAGGCCAAGCAGGATGCCGGCCGCACATTGGAACGTAAAATTATCAATGCCATGACCACCAACGAGACCTTGTTTTTCAGGGATCATTCGCCGTTTGAGTTGTTTCGTCACAAGCTTCTGCCTGAACTGATCGACAAACGGACGTCCAAATCATTCCCCAATTCACCCATCACCTTGCGCATCTGGAGTTCAGCCTGTTCAACCGGCCAGGAGGTCTATAGCCTTGCTATCGTATTAAGAGAGCTGTTACCCAACCAAACCAAATATAATGTCAAGCTTCTGGGCACCGACATATCGGATAAGGCTATTGCCCAAGCAAGTTACGGGCAATATAACAAATTTGAGATCGAGCGCGGGTTGGATAGAGACAAACTCGAACGATATTTCCATCCAAACGGCAGTCATTGGAAGATCAAGGACGACATCCGGGCCATGGCCCTGTTCAAAAAATTGAATTTGATGGAACCGTTTAATAGTCTGGGTAAATTCGATATCATTTTTTGCAGGAATGTGGCCATTTATTTTACCCTGGAGGACCGGAAAAAGCTTTTTAATCGGATCGCGGATGTATTGGAACCAGATGGCTATCTCGTCATCGGTTCCACAGAATCATTAACGGGCATTTGTCCGCGTTTCGAGCCTCAAAGACATTTGCGGTCGATCTTTTATCAGTTGAAATGAGAGCAGGTATGCCACCATGGGAACCTTGAAAATACTCATCGTGGAAGATGATCCCGTGACCCTCTCCCTTCTGGCGAAGAGATTACGAAAAGAAGGGTTTGAGGTGGAGACCACTCATGATGGTGATGATGCCTTGAGACGTATCGCCGGAGAACCGTTTGACGTGGTCCTGACGGATCTGCTGATGCCCGGAGAAACAGACGGTATGGGTGTGCTGGAAAACATTAAGAGACTTTATCCACATACGGAAGTGATTCTTTTGACGGGTTACATATCCGTGGAATCGGCCGTAGAGGCCATGAAAAAAGGCGCCACGGATTTTCTCACCAAGCCCATCAACTTTGATGAACTCATTATCAGGCTCAACAAGATCGATGACATGAGGGCCTTGATCAAGGCCGCAACGGACCTGCGAAATGCCATGGAAGTAACCGAGAAGAGCGCGGCCGATACCATCCAGGAATTGGAGATCATGCTTTCCGAGTTCAGATCCGCCTTCTCCGAGGTTCGAGACGCCCTGACCGAACCCCATACCCACAGCCAAGATCGGATCGATAAGGCGCTAAACATATTGCAGCCTTTGGTGAATTGATGAAAAGCAGCGATCAGCCGTCAGCATTCAGCTTTTACGATGTCAAACGGTAAACGTTTTGGCTTTTAAGCCCTTGGGACATTTTTAAGCCAACTAGATTCCCGCTGTAATACCTAGCGGTATAGGAATAAGAGAGCACTAAAGGCCTGGTTTTGGGTGGAGGCGGATACCTTCTTCTTGAAAAGACTGGATTCCGGCCTTCGCCTGTCTGCGGGCCGACACGCACAGGCAGGCCGGAATGATAAAAATGGATGTTTTTTGACTTTTTACGAGTCCATCATTTATTGGCTAATTATATATGTTGTTTTCTATATGGATAAGTAGAATACCTAGAGCTTGTCACGATAGTCAATTACATCCCCCCAAATGCAGGAAAATAACTTATGGAAGGGAACATATTATTTGCATTTTCATTCACCTTATTTGCCGGTTTATCCACAGGAATTGGCAGTTTTATAGGTTTACTGTCCAAAACATTCAATCCTAAAATACTTACAATCTCCTTAGGTTTTTCCGCGGGTGTAATGCTTTATGTTTCAATGATAGAAATATTCGTTAAAGCAAAAGACTCACTGTCATCATCTTTGGGAGACAAATGCGGATATGTTTGGACGGTTATCGCCTTTTTCTGTGGTATTTTCGTAATCGCTTTGATCGATAAGTTGGTACCTGCTTATGAGAATCCACATGAAATGAATACCGAAAAAAAAATTGAGCAATCATCCGACAAGGATAAAGCAAGATTATTAAGGATGGGAGTATTTTCCGCTTTAGCGATTGGGATTCATAATTTCCCAGAAGGTCTTGCTACTTTTATGAGTGGCTTGTCAGATCCGACACTTGGAATAAGTATTGCCGTTGCTATTGCCATTCACAATATTCCCGAAGGACTTGCCGTTTCTGCGCCAATTTACTATGCGACACAAAGCAGAAACAAGGCTTTTGTTTTGTCATTTCTCTCAGGTCTTGCTGAGCCTGTTGGGGCATTGATCGGCTATTTTCTTCTAAAGCAATTTTTCAACGACTTTACATTTGGATTTGTCTTTGCCAGTGTTGCGGGGATTATGGTTTACATCTCTCTTGATGAGTTACTACCTACAGCTGAAGAATATGGTGAACATCATTTAGCTATCGGTGGTCTAATCGCGGGTATGTTCATTATGGCAGTAAGCCTATTATTATTCCTTTAAATTTCATTATTGACGAAATCGTAAAAAGTCGTCACCCCAATCCCGTATCAAGTAAGGGATCAACTGCGGCAGGGATCCAGAAGCAGCATAGCCGAGCCGGTAAACTTGTCGTGTGTGCCGGGCAATGCACAGAACCAACGAGGTACCCCCGACTTCGCAAGGGCTATGGAAACATCTTACATCTGCTGGTGAGGTTTCGGTTTGGGAATTCGAAATGACGCATGATTTTGGTCGGGCAATCCGTTTTACCCCAGATATCCGGGTTTGTGCCGGGCCGCTAGTCGGATGATGTTCGCCTCTGTTCAAAAAGACTTCATGGAGGGGAAGCTGTTGCATGGCCATCAACAAATTTATCAAAACGGGGCCACTCGCGCTCACTTCATGTCTCTCATCCGGCGTTAATAGGAAGAAGCAATGACAATGCGACTATTTTATTGTACAACGCCCAATCTATCAGTGCTGAATCGCCTTTAGACAAACCTCTCTTTTATTTGCAAATCATCCGGATAGCCACAACAGCGATACTCGCCATGGAATCAAGGCCATAGGAGCAGGATGTCATCAATTGAACAGGGCTTATAAGGATTGTGGGTGTTTGCGATGGAAAGCCTTGAAACGATATTTTCATCGTCAAAAATATGACCCTGTCATGTCGGCATTTTGTTCAAGCCTGTAATATGGGCGGTCACCGGATCAATACCCCTCTCTTTCATGAGTATCTATCCATGAATGCCCGAAGTCGCTTCCCCCGGCCCCTTTCCCTCGCTTGGAGACGATATCTCAATTCGTCATCCTGGACAAACCTCACCGTACGAGATGCGAGCCGAAATCCGGAATTTCTTAATATTCTATCATACTTCTAGATTTCGGACCTTGCGCCCTCCGCAGCATAGCCACAGTGGAGGACAGGCGCTCCGTTCGTCCGGGGGGTTATGGTTTTTAGGTATTATGACTCAGCCTCGAGGGGAGGGGGGATCAATGGAAGGCTCCATCTCACTTTTTGGGGAACCCTTATCCGATAGTGCTAGACTTCTTTTGTTTTGGCAGTAAGCCCATAGAAAGATGGTTGGGGGTTGAATCAAGGCCGTAAATGTTGGTTTTAGCTTGAAAAATAAGTGTTTAAAACTTGTTAAATATTAAAGGTGCGGCCTTGATTGTCCGATATAAAGATTGAACAAAGCTGTATTCCTAAAAAGAATGGCAAAAGGCTTTTCATAACAAAGGGAGAAAGAGCATGGCATGTAACAGATCTCGAATCATTTGGATATCTGAAAACGGCTCCGGCAAGGTGTATACCTTTAGCGTACATACGGCACTGATAAAACTCTTCGTTTTTGTCGTTTTTTTATGTACATGTTCCGTGCCGGTATTGGAAACCGGTCTATTTGAATTGATTTCAAAAAATGATGATCTGGAAAGTAAAAGAGCTGCGCTGCATGAAGAAAATGTTTCTCTTCATTATCTCAAATTGCGTTTGAGTGAAATAGAAGAGAAGGAAGATAGTCTAAAATCCTATTTTGGCATGGAAGGTCACCAATCTCTTGCCCAGATCGTTGGCAGCGGTGGGACATTTGGTATCGATCTAAAAGAGATAGAAAAGGATCGAACGGATCCTGACGCCAAACTCTATAAAGGGCTTATTCCTTCGAGAAAGAGTCTCTCTGAAAAATTGGATACGCTCTCTACCAATTATGATGTTTTCAATCAATTATCCGCAAAAAAAGAAGAAAAATGGCAAAATACGCCGAATATCATTCCGGTCGATTATCAAAATCCAAGGATCTCTTCGGGATTTGGATGGCGTACAAATCCCATAACCGGCAAGCATGAATTCCATGCAGGGATCGATATCCTCGGGCCAAAAGATACAAAGATCATTGCACCCGCGGACGGTATAGTGATCAGGACAGGGTATGATAGATGGTTAGGAAATCATATTTTAATCCAGCATATAGATAATATAAAGACCATATATGGTCATTTAAAGAAAATATCAGTCGATGAAAATGCTTTGGTTAGGCGGGGCGAGGTAATCGGTATAATGGGCAATACGGGAATGTCAACAAGCCATCATCTCCACTATGGCGTGTTGATCGGTAACCGACCGGCCAATCCCATGCAATATATCCTGGATGTAAAAGGATAATGAGATTCTTTCAAAACATAATCTTTTCCATGTTTGTTTCGCTTTTTACGGGTTTTTTTTGCCTAATGATTCAGGTTCCGAACTCGCGGGCCGAAAATTTACCTTTGGATGAGGAAACTGTTTTTTGTATCTATTATGGGCTTAGTGGTGAAGAGATGAATGAAGAAGACATGGAGGACCTTACCTATGAATTGGGGAGATCATCTTTCACCGCCCACAAGCCATCAGAGATGTTTACCAAGAGCACCCTGCTTAGACTGAAAGAAGACCTAATGGAAAGGGCTCGAACTTACAATGAAGAAACGCTTTTTGTTTGGAACATGCAATGTACGGTTTCCCGGAAGAAAGGCATGGGCAAATATCCCGGAATTATCCTTGAAGAGGATAGTCTCCCCCAACCCACACCCTTTATCCGTTCAGGGATTTCCAGGAAAGGTCAATCCATCCTAACGGGGCGCATTCAATCCGTTGTTGCCTCCCGACCCAACGTGGCAACCAGTCATCCTTTGGACATCATTGTCTATTTGAGGCCGGAAAAAATCGACTATCAATATGATAAAAGAAATGTAGCCCGCGAAGAAATGATATTACCCATACGTTATGTCATTTTTCAACCGGTTAAAGTCAAGTTATTTGACGAAATAGTGGCTATCGAGAAAAATAATCGATGAACATCTCAGCCTCTTATCCAAACTAGTTTCCAACTATCTTAAATTATTGACGATTAAACAAAGGATTCAAAAAGATCATTGGTACGCATTTTGCTTCTTTTCAGAAAAGCATGATGGAATACGGAATGGAGCCCTTTTATTCCCAAACGTAATTCCAATCCAATTCAAACCGGATAATTACGTAGCCGATCAATCAAGTGGAGGATGGTATCATGAACAACATGATCATGGCCAATTTGGATGGCGATTTAGAGCGTGTTGCCTTCCGGATGGAAGATATTCAAAGAATTATTGATCGGGAAAAGGCCAATCTCGTTTTTTCAGGCGATGATTCAGGCCTGTATCTTGAATATGAGGGTCAAGTCCACCCTGTTCAAGGCCTGATGAATAAAGAAAATATCAAGGCATTCTTCATTATACTCCATTCAGGAATCACATTTAATGCCTACAACTATCATCTGCTTTTTAATGTCAAGGAGCTTTCCAACCATATTTTAACGGGCATTGACTCGTCGGGCCGTGAGCATTTGTGCCATGAATATATGCCGGGGTCCGAAAAACAAAGGGAACCCAGTCAAGTCATCATCCAGGAGATTGATCATAAGATACGCATGGGAGACCTGGGACAGGAGGATATCGAAATCCTTAAAGATATGATCCATAAACTTAGGGAGGGGGAATTTTTTGAGCTGTTGACCATGGATTTTTCCGGAAAGATAAAAGATGTGGCCAGGGAGTTGATCGATTTTCGGAAAGATATTCAAAAAAAGATCGAACCCGAGATTGTCGAGATCGCTTCTAAGGATATCCCGGAGGCCAGCAATCAATTGGAGGGAATCAATGAAACCCTTGAAGACAGTACCATGAAGATCATGGATATCAATGAAGATCAAATGGAAATGGCGAATAAACAGTATAAGTTCTTAGAATCTTTTGTTAATGGAAACGGAAATCATGAGGCTGCCGCGACAACCATTACATTGGATGAAACCCTTGATGTGATCAACAAGCAGATGGCCGTATTAAAGAATATCGAGACCTTGTCTTTAAACATGATGGAGCCCTTGAGTTTCCAGGATCTCGTTGGACAGAGGATACAAAAGATCATCAAATTGGTAAGGTCCATGGAACTCCGCATTGAAGAATTGATCGTCTCTTTTGGAATAAGGCTTCAAAAACATAAAGAAGATCCAACAAAAACCTACGCGGATCTAAATCAAGACGTGGAGGCCTTTTTGAATGAGTTGAAAGGTCCCCAACGGGCTGGAGAAGGTTTGGATCAGGCGGGTATTGATGATTTATTGGCGAGTTTATAGAAAAATCAAAAGCGATAAGACTTTTAGATGAAATAGTGATCGGGAGGATTGAATATGTCCATTGATACATCCATGAAAATTTTGGTGGTTGATGATTTTGCAACCATGAGGCGGATTGTAAAGGGTGTTCTCAAGCAACTGGGATTCACGAATATCATTGAAGCGGAAGACGGCACCACCGCCCTTGAGGAACTGAAAAAAGAAAAGGTGGGATTGATCGTATCGGATTGGAATATGCCGAATATGAGCGGGTTGGATCTCTTAAAGGCCGTCAGGGAGGATGGTGGTCTCAAGGCTATCCCTTTCTTAATGGTTACGGCCGAAGGACAAAAAGAGAACGTTGTTGAAGCGGTTAAGGCCGGAGTGAGCAATTATATCGTTAAGCCTTTTACCCCGGAAACCTTTAATGAAAAATTAAAAAAGGTCTTTGGAGCCTAGTTCTTATTTTTTCGGGAGTCTAAGGCTTGGTTACCCAATAACATTTTTCCGAGTCCCTAAAGCAGAGTACTCGAATCCCGCCACAACGCCAATCGATGTGTCTATCCGTGTTTTTTCGAGCATCCATCTGGTTGTTACCTTCAATCAGGAGTCTGGATCCAGATGCCGCGTTCTATTACGACGATTGATAAGATTATTGAAAAGATCGCACTTCACGTCATCACATTGGAGCCGGGAGATCTCCCGGTTTTGGGAAAGCTTATAAAGGATACCCAGACGTTGGAAGGGCTCGTCAGGCAATCGGGCCACACCCTCTTTTCAGACCTGATCCAAGCCTTACACATCCACTTGGAAAAGCTCATTTTCGACGGGAGTAGTGATTTTCTTCTTTTAGAAGATGGTCAAGTTGGTGAGGGATCTGGCTAGAAAGGCCGGCAAAGAAGTGGATCTTCTCATGTTCGGCCAGGAGACTGAAATCGATCGCAATGCAGTGGAAGAATTTTATGAGCCCATGGTGCATATGATCCGCAATGCAATAGACCATGGTATCGAGTTTCCCGATGAACGGGAAAAGATTGGAAAGCCGCGAAGGGGAGCCTCTCATCTGAAGGCCTATCATCTCGGAGCAAATATTATCCTGAGATTATGGATGATGGGCGAGGGTTGGATAAAGAAAAGATTATTCAGAAAGCAAAAACAAACAATCTGATTGTCGATGAAACGAGAATGAGTGATCTGGAAATCCATAACCTGATTTTTCAATCGGGTTTTTCAACGGCAACAAAGGTGACGGATGTTTCCAGACGCGGGGTGGGTATGGACGTGGTTAAAAAAATATTGAATTGCGAAAAGGCCGGGTGGAAATCAGCTCCAATCCGGGTCGGGGATCAACCTTCCGAATCAGTCTGCCGCTTACTCTTGCCATCATGGAAGGCATGATCATAAGGGCCGGGGAGGAAAAATCTATCATTCCCATAAAGCGAGAGCCAACCCTTTTATGTTTTGCGATACCGGCCTGCCGAGCCTTTTTCAATCAGCCTATAATCTGGGCGCTAAGAAAGAGTGGATGAAGGTCGTTGTGGCGGGAGGTGCGCAGATTCTTGACCAACAAGGATTTTTTAATATCGGAACACGCAATGATATGGCTGTTCGAAAAATGCTTTGGGAAAATAGCGTGATGATCGATTATGAAGACTTGGGAGGGGTGGTCAATCGAACCATTAAACTGGCAGTCAAAGACGGCAAGGTCTGGATCAAGATTTCAGGTAATGGGGAGGTTGAGATATGAACGACGTTAAGACGATCATTAAAGATATCGAGAAATTCAAACCGATCCCGCGGATGGCCCATAAAATAATGGCTGTTGCGGAAGATCCCGATATGAAAGTGGTTTCGTTCGACAGTGCCTTGGCGGATCTGAAAGGGATTCAAAAGACTTCTAATGTTTCCGTCAATACGCTCAATGATAGCCCGTTTGCTCTGGCATTGGTCGTTCAGTGCCATCGGTGCATCGACTGGCGGAACGGAGACCATCAGGCTCGGGGCTGTGGATAAGGTAGAAACACTGCGAAACATGACCAAAACAGTGCTTGAGATGATGGCCCGGTAGGAATAAAATACCTACCTCCCGAACACATTTTGACACCCAGAAGGATTTACTCCGGTTCAGAAATCGAATAGGGGATTTTTCCCACTGGTTTTTCTATTATAACTTATTGATATCATGGTTTAATTTCAATGAAAAACCCTCCAATTAAAAAAAGGTGTGAAAACCATTTGCTCAGCGGCCTATGGCAGTCGATTTGCATCTTTATGGGAGTCATAATGAAGAACCATAGAGTGATTATCGTAGAAGGAGGTAATCATGAAGATACATGAAGTCCAAGGGCCTGTTTCGTCACATATTGACAAACAAACCAGCAGAAAAAAGACTGCTTCAGGTAATTTTCAGAGTATCATGGAGCAGTTGACCACCCCATCCGGGGAAACCCGCAGGGTCAACAAGACCAATGAGGGCATGGGCCCCATTCTGAGTGGTGTCCAGATCCTTAATGGAGTGGAAAATAAAACACCATCCATGGCGTCGACCCAGAAAAACGAACTTCTAAAATCGCTGTATGAGACCCTTGATATGGTGGATTTTTATGCCGCCAGACTAGCGGATGATTCCATACCTATTCATGATCTTGATCCTTTAATGGATCATCTTGAAGGCCGATTGGATTTTTTGCGTGAGATGGAAGCAATGCCCGGAATACCGGGAACGTTGAAATCCGTGATCACCGATCTATCCATTACATTAGGCAAGGAAATCACGAGATTTAAGCGGGGGGATTATGCATAGGAATCTGGAGGGAAATTTTTGAGCCGGTTGACGATTTTTTACCTGAGGCCAAAACACCTGTCTTGTGAAAAATGATCAAGGGGAACAGGATGTCTATCTTGTGATCATCCATGCTTAAAGCCGGCGAGTCGTTGATTTCACGGTCAAGTTGATCCATGAACTGATCGGATAAATGCCCATCCTTTGTCTCGAGCGTGATTTTTAGATTGGTGTTCATGGATGTCTTGATGAACAGCCTTTTTATCTTTCGATCCTCCAACTCATCCACAAAGGTATGTATGAAAGCGCTTAAGGCCATTATGAGATCCTTCGGCAGGTTTCTCAGGGTGGGAAGATTTTTTTGAAATTTGAACTCCGTCTGCACATTGTGCTTAAAATAAAGGTTGTTCCTGCAAAAGTCGAATTCTTGCTTGATGAACTCATTCATGTGCAGGAAATTGAAATAATCATCATCCTGACTAGCCCTTACGGCGGCGGTCTTTATCAATTGGTCAATTCGCTCGAACTCTTCTCCCATGCGTCTGATACGGGTCAAAACGGTTTTCAGCTCGGTTTCACCCAAAGGTTTGGTGTTGGAGAGAAGATGTTTAGTCATCTCGATGTCCAATCCTATATTTTGCAGGGGGCCATTTAAATTATGCACCAATCCGCCTATTACTTTGCCCAGAGAAGCCCAACGATATAAAGGAATAAGGTCCCATAGGGGTATTTCAATCAACATTTATTTCCTCCGAATCTGTTGTTCTCCGTATGTCTTCACGCTGTCTTTGAAAGATAACCTTGATGATTGATTCTTGGGTATCTTTATCGATGTAGATGATATTGGCTGCCATGACGGTGTCGTGATCTCTTTGTTCAGCCCTCATTACTTCCGTTACAAAGTTAATCTGATATTGAATGGTCCCCGGGATAATCATATTCATCACCAGGTAGGTCCCGATGGGTATGGGTTCCCGTGAAATGAATTTAATCCCCGATGCACTCAGTTCAATGATCTCACCCCGGACCATGAGGCCATCGGTTGATCTCAAAAGGACCTGCTCAATCAAATAATCCAACTTATTATCTAGATACTGGAGAGAGCGGAAGATCTGTTCTTCCGGGGAATCCGGTATGACCTGCTTCAGATATTCATCAATGGGGGTGCGGAGGTCGTCTTGCTTAAATATGGTCTGCCCAAGACCATCTTTAACAAGATGAATCTCTTGATTGTCCAGGAAACGCCAGTGTACGGGGATATGAATTTCGACTCGATAATGATTGCGTCTGTTTTTTGTGGAGTGTGCCATAGTTATCTAACGCTTTAAAAAAAATGGTATTCGAGTAATCCTTTGAATGAAAAATTCCATGCCATCGTGGGCGAAAATCGTGGATATTGAAGCATTTTGGCTGAAAAGGCATGTCATGGTATGCTCATTAAGGGGATCCAGTGGAAGCATTTTCATTCAAAGGGGTTGATCGGTTTTCTCCCGAATTGATTCGATGTATTATATCATAAAACAGGTGAATAAAGAATAATAAATTTTTTAGCGCGAGGAGTAACCTTCATTTTTGAAAACGGCAAGCGCGGCCTTCACCACTTCCGGGTCGAACTGGGTGCCGCTATTCCTCTCCAGTTCATGGATACACACAATGAAGGGGAGCGCTTGACGGTAAGCCCTGCTTGAGCTCATGGCATCGAATGCGTCGGCTACAGCGAGGATTCGGGAGACACGTGGTATCTTCTCACCTGAAAGGCCGTCAGGATAGCCCCGGCCATCCCAACGTTCATGGTGGTTTCTGATGATGGCAACCTCTCCTTTATCCAAACCAAGGGGGCTAACAATATTCACGCCGATCAAGGGATGGGTCTTGATCTGGGCGAATTCATCATCCGTCAGGCTGCCCGGCTTATTTAAAATACTGTCCTGAATGCCGATCTTGCCGATGTCATGGAGTGGACCCGTCAACTCTAGCCTTTTGATATCCTCCGGTGAACACCTCATTTTTTTAGCCAGTTTGATGGAGAGGTCGGTGACCCTGGAAGAGTGTTGCTGGGTATAGGAGTCCTTGGCTTCGATGGCGCTCACAAGAGACATGAAGGAGGCCAGGAGATTCTCCTTCAGGTTCCCATAAAGGGCCATGTTCTCGATGTTCAAGGCAGCTTTTTTGGATAAAAATTGGAGGATAAATTCATCCTCTTTATCAAATGGAATGCCTTCCTTTTTATCGGCAACCAAAAGTACACCGAATGGCTCATTTCGGATATTGAACGGAACGGATATTAACCCATCGAATGTGTATGGCTTGTCCAGGGGAATTTTTCCGGTAAAGGCCTTTCCAAAATGCGATTGGATGAAAACACCGTCTATCATTCGTTTTCCGTTCGAGCCGCTGGTTAGGTCCGCCTTGACACCCGGAGCCAATCCCAACCCTTTTTGAGAAAGAACGAGGAGTTTGGCCTCTTCCCGATCATAGATCATGAAGCAGGCCTTTTCCGCAATGCATGATTCAACCGCTTTATCAACCAGGTAACGATAGATCTCGTTGGGTTGATTCATCTCCGACAAGGAATTTACGATATTGAATAAAATCGTTTGCAGATGGATCCTTCGCCCCAGCTGTTCATTGAGTTCTTCAACCTTTTTTTTCTCCCCCAATTCCTGATGAAGGGCCCAGTTTTTTTCCTTTAGGTCGCGAAGTCTCTGGAGTCTTTTTAAAACAACCTTGATGTCATCAAATTGAAAAGGCTTGACAAGAAAATCCGCCGCTCCGTTGTGCATGGAATCGATTACGGCGTTCATGGAAGGGTACCCGGTCATGATGATGATGTTTGTCGGGTAGTGATACGGTTGGATTTTTTTTAGCAAATCAATGCCGTTCATTCCCGGCATCATCAGATCAATAAAGATATAATCGTACTGATTTTGCTCTACATATTCCAGGGCCTCTTCGCCACAGTCGGCCCCGGTGACTTGGCCAATATCCAGGTTCTGTAGAAAAGACCTTAGGGTTTCGATAATCGTGGGTTCATCATCCACGATCAGGATCTTAAACAATTCAGGTTCATGACTGTCTAAAGACTGATATTCTTGAAAAGCCTTGTTTTGCACAGGTTGAACTCCTCTTCCGATATGAGACCTTTTTCCCTTAATGTTGAGATACGCTCCAGATCCGTTAAGGCCGGTGACGCCAGGGCTTTTCGGTTTTCTGTGTAATATAACGGCAGCATACTGCCGGCTATAAACGGTTCATGGTTGTCGCCGTTTCCGGCTGCTTCGTCGCTGTTTGTATGATCTTCACCCGATTGTGTGCTCATAACCTTTTTGACCATATGGAGCTCCGTATAGGCCTCTTGGAGTTTCTGGAGCAGCCTTCGGTTTTCACGGATCAAAAGTATCTTTTCTTCCGCGTTACGGACCACAATCTTGATCTCTTCCAATTTGAACGGCTTTGTGAGATAGTCATATGCGCCGTCCCGAATGGCTTGAACGGCGGTCTCAAGGGACGCGTAGCCGGTGATCAAAATAACAAGGGTTTCCGGGTGGATCTTTTTGGCCTCTTTCAAGACTTCCATGCCATTAGCGCCTGGCATCATGAGGTCGGTGATAATCAGATCAAAAACCTGATTCCGGCATGTTTTGATGGCATCTAATCCATCGCTGCACGTAACGATTTCATGATCCTCTTCAATAAATATGGTTTTGAGGACGGATAAGAGTTTTTTGTCATCATCCACAATAAGAATCTTCAATGATAGCGCCCTTGCTGGATACGAATAGATCGTTTAAATTGAATGTTTCTGTTGTTACGGCCATACCACCTTCGCTCTGACCCTCAATGTCGTTGAATTATGCCATTTGAAGAAAGGGGTGAACCGCCTGATTGTCATTCCGACAATCGCCGGAATCCAGGGTTTTTCAATTTTCCCGGACCCCGGCCTTTGCAGGGGTGACGGTACTTCTCAACCAAATCCGCCAAATCAACATTAATGAACCCAACCCCTCCCTTTCAAGGGAATGGGGGTTCGATGCTTGAGATGATTTGTTTTCAGGCGTTTTCATTGAACAAAACCCCCATCATCTCCTCTACCTTGGCGGCCAAGTCCAGAAGTTCCTCCGGGGGAATCTCTCTGATGACCTTGCCATCATTCTCTGAAATTACTTTTACAATCAGCTTGCCTGTATTTTGATGGACTTGGATTTTAAGGTCCCGCCGAATGGACTGGACATAATTATCCATGGCCTGGGCAATATGTTCGATCCTTGCGCCGGAATCCCCCTGTTTTTTTGATCCGATATGATCTTTTTCCCGGATTAAGGTCTTTTCGGTATTGAAAACGGTCTTTTTCTCTTTTTCCAGGGGTACACTGTTCGATCCTAAAATAGATACAGATGGCTCTATGGCTTCCGATGTTACTGATTTTATTGTTTCAAGCATTTATCAAATCCTCCTTCTCACTTTTCATGCCAATCATTAAATATTTTTTGCCTTCTTATTGGGCATGGAAAAGGATTTCTCGTATGACTTTAAATTTTTGAAAAATTCTGGTCAAATTCGTGGATTCCGCGATCAAGTCGCGGAATGACCAATATGGTTCACGGTTACAGAACAGTAACTTGTCATTTCTGTTTTCTGCCCGTCATTCCGCGACTTGATCGCGGAATCCAAGGTTTGTGCTTTGAACAGATCCAACTTGTTACGATTTCTCTAATTATTTCATCGGCATTCAGAAATTTATTCTTGAAATATTTTTTCAGACGATTGGAACAGGGAATATGGGGTTCCCGGATAAGTGATTTGGAGGATGATTCCGATTACGGCACACACGATGAAGGGCAAACCGTTCATGGCATCTCCGGGATGTCGTAATCATGAAAGGGTTGGAGCGTTGGGGCAATGGCATATACGATACGCTTCTTCCAATGCTCCAGCACTCCATTGCTTTAAGGTCTTAAAGCCACCAGGTGAGTATTTCAGATAAGCATGGTATCGTTTCCTTTCCAAGCGAAAGAGGATCGTCATCAGGCCGCGACCTGTGCCATGCCGATCCTGGGTGAATCGGTGACCGCTATATCACTGAACTGGCTCTCCTTTTTCGAAGAGATGGCTTGCCATGCGTCTTTCAATTCCCCCAATATATGTATGACTTCGTCAAATGCGGCTAGATTCCCTTTAATATCTCCAATAAGTAACCTTTGGGTCGTATAGGTGTAAATGGCGTCTAGATTCCTGGCAATCTGTCCTCCCTGCTCCAGGTCCAGGCACCCCTGCAATTCATTGATAATATCCAGTGCTTTTTGAAGTCTACGGGCCTTCAATTCATACTCATGACTTTGATAGTGGGCCTTTGATTGAGCAAGAGATTGTATGGCTTTATCATAACACATAATAATAAGTTCCACCTTACCGGCCGTTTCCACGCTTGTTCGGTCATAATTGGCAAATCTTTTTCCGTAAATCATTTGATCCTCCTTGAAAATTTCGTAATGATAGATTTAGAACCCTTACGAATGAGGTCATCTAAATCGCTTATATTGGCATCATTTATTTTAAATGAGGTTTTAAGGCTCTCTGATTATTTATCCCCAAGCGCTATTGGCCGCTTGAACCTGACCGGTCAACCAATTGCTCATTTGCTGGATCTTGGACAGGGCCAATTCCATGGATACAAAATTGTTGATCATTAATTCCATTTTTTGATCCAGCAATGCCTCCATCTCTTCAATCTTGGTGTCAAAATCACTGATCTTATCTTCATAGGAATCCAGTTTGAAGGCCAGGTAGCCTTCATATTGATCCGTGATATTGAAAAGGGTGCGATCCATCAACTCCGCGACACCCATGGTGATCTTGACCTGACCTTGAGACCCTGTCGTAGTCCCGGTATATTTGATAACCAGACCTTCGATACTGGTGGTTTCACCCTCTGCCGGAGCATTGCCAGTCAGTACTTGGCCGGCGCCTGTGGCGGCCTCACCATTGATGGTGCCTGCAACATCGACGCCGCTATAGGTCTGGTTGTCGGTTAAGCCGAGATTGGTATTACTTACCTGTATGGTGAAGCTCTGCCCGCTTCCATATTCATCATGGGTAAGGACCAATTGATCACTTCCGTCTTTTGACGCTGTTACATCAACAGCGTAACGGCCGGTTGTACCGCCGCTAAAGGTTCCAAAACTCACCCCTTTACCGCTGGGCTCGATGATATCCATACCCACGGTGCTATTGGTGGCGCCGTCACTCAGCATAACCCGGCCATCGGATATGGAAGCTGTCACGTTACCGCCGGCCGCATTAAAGGCCGATTCAATCTCACTGAGAAAATCCCCCACATCATCATAAGATGTATTGCCAAGGTCAACCGTGAAACTGCCGTATACGTCATTACCACTGCTCGTATAACCCGCGAACTGAAACACATCGCCGGTTGTGACCGTGCTGCCATGAATACCATCCCAAGTGGTTGTGGAAAGGATGGCGTTGGTTCCATCGGTGGTGTTTCTCACGCTCCCCACGAGATTGGATGTGGTGACGGTTCCAAAGTCAAGGTTTTTATCGGTCGGGCCTGTCACGGTGATATCCAATTGACTGTTACCCGTGGTCTTGCTGGTGACTTGGAGATAACCATTTGAATTGATAGCGGCGGTAACCTCATAGTCAAATGAGGCCTCAATTGCGGACAAGAGACCTTGAACCGTATCCGATGAAACATCTGAGATGGTATAGCTTCCCGTGACTTCCGTTCCATTATTCCTGTGCCCGGTAAAGGTGATGACCTCATCACTAGCCAATCCTGCCAATGTTCCACCACTATACACACTATCCCACTTGGTGCTGCTGGTAATAGCGGTTGTTTGGCTCGCATCGGTGGTATTTTTAACACTGCCCATCAGGGTCTGTGTGTATTTGGCGTCCAGTTCCGAATTGATGGCATTAACGATATTATCGATAGAACTGCCGTTTTCACCGGATGCACCGTTCAGAATAACAGAACCGACGCGGTCGCCTTGAACGATGGATAAGACTTCGATATTTGCGGCCCCGATACCGGTGGTCAGGGTTGAGGAGCCCGTCACGGTCGCCTGGGAGGCCGCTGTTGTGATCTCTATATCATATTCGCCGGCCACCGTATCATTCGTGTGACTGATATATTCCACATCACCGTCAGTGGTGGACCCTTCTGCAATAAAAACCCTCGCAAAATCATTAAAATTATTTCGCAGGGCATCCATAAAGTCATCGTCATCAATCGTCAGTTTCCCGTCATTTGAATGGTCGGAATAATCGATGAGGGTGTTGATTCCGATAAGTGAAAAGGCATTCATGGAGGTTGAAATATCACTGATGGCGCTGATGGCGATATTGGTGATATCGAATTTAATGGAACTGAGCGTGCCGTCCCCCTGAAGAAGGCCCGCAGTCTCCGTCTCTTCATCATAAGCGAATTGTTCGTTGATATCCGCGATGATGTCGTTATAGGCATCCAAAAGGTTTTGCACGGATGCCTTGATGGTATCAAAATCCCTTGAAACGGTCAGATTCACCGTGGATCCTGATTCCACCGTCAGGAGGTTCAAGCTCACCCCTGCTATGACATCATCAATAATATTGGATGAACTGGTGATCGCCATGCCGTCGATGATGACACTCGCGTCCTGACCTGAGCGAACCTGCATGGTATAGCCTTCATTTGTGGCACTGAGGGTCCCAAGATTGAGTGTACCCCCCTCTTCGTTATTGGCTATCAGTTGAATGCTGAGTTGGCTGTCGCCCGATGAATCATCTTGAATTTGGATCCTGCCGTTTGCATCAATGGTGGCGCTTCCGGCGGAAAGCCCGAAGACACTTTCGATCTCATCAAGCAAGTCACCTACCGTGGCCGTTTGCATATCGGCCGGGTCAAAGGTCCCCGATACTGTGTTTCCATCATGATCGATGCCCATAATGGTAATCGTATCACCCACCCCCACATTATTCCCGGGGCTGCCGGTCGTATCAATCTCATTAAATCGAGTTCCTTCAACGATAGGACCACCACCCGCCACCAATGTATTGGCCGTGTCACTGACGTGCACTTCTTCAACACTACCCTGGTCGCCATCGAGTATCCCCAAGGTCTGGAGCACATTGTTGGCGTCCGTAAAATTGGTGGTGTTTTCTATTTTCAGCCTATAGGTGGTTACATTGTCCTCCGTGGTCGATACCACGGATGCGCTGACATTGGAACCGGCCGCATTGGCCGCTGTATTGATGTCAGCGGCAATATCTGTAAGGGAGTCCGCAAGGTCTATGGTGACGGCAAACGATCCGATGGTGACTGATCCGTTTTGTGCGGTATTTAACCCCATTATGGATTGTACCGTGGATGAACTGCTGGCAAAGGACTCGGACTGGACCCCGTTGCTGATATAATTTTTAATGGACGTGGTGCCATCCGTAAATCCCAAGCCGCTTGAAAGGATATTCACGCCGTCGCTGCTGGCGTCAAAAATCGTAAAGGCGTCTTTGCCTGTATTATCGCTTGTCAATATCAAACGGTAGTTGCTTGAAGACGCCGTCAGGATGGAAGCCGTGACGCCCGTCGCATCGGTTCCGGTATTCAGATTGTTGATCTTGTTTTTGATATCTTGCAGGGAATCGCCATCTTCCACGGCGACGGCCCTGCCGTTGATGATAAATTCTCCAGCGAGGTCAAGGTCCGTATCATACCCGGAAAAGCTCTTGGAAGATATTTGTCGGGCCTGGGCGACGCTTGAATTGGCGTTCATGGTAATGGTATGGGAGCCCGGCGTGGCATCCGTGTTGGTGGTGACGGAGAGGAAGTCCGAGGCGCTGTAGCTGGAAGAGTTGGTGCTGAGGCTCGATGTAAAGACCTTAAACGTATCAAAATCAGCCATTTTGGTTGACTCGGATTTTAGGGTCAGGAGTTTGCTGTTGATGGTCTGCAGGATCTCCAGTTTTTCTTTGTATTGGGTCTGCTCCTCCTCCACGAGGTCCACGCGACGGTGTTCAATGGCGATCAACTGGTCGATGACGGACCTCCAGTCAAATCCGCTTGAAAGGCCGCTGATGAGATTGGTGCTTAAACCCATATAAACTCCTAAGTATTTGATATTAAAAAAACAGGGAAAAACCTTCCTGGTTCATTAATAATCATCGGAAGATGTTGCTCAAAACTTAAATATTTCAGGGTGCTCCGGCCGGGGCCATGGTAAAGGGGCCGCTTGGGCCGTGTCATTGCTATCATTTAGGTGCAATTGGCCTGCCAGCCTTGTTTAAAAGATCCCTCCAGTTGAGCAATTTCTCTGAGAATAACCTGGATATGATCCTGCTGATCATCCAACTGGAGTGATCGTTCGTAAACTTCCTTTGCCTCAAGTATGTTCTCTGTCTGCACTAAGGTGTTCCCGAGTGCATTTAATATGTATATCTCATCAGGTCTCAACACCAGCGCACGCCTGTACCATTCCGTGGCACTCTTGAAATCACCTCTCTCTTCCAAGCATTTACTCATGTTTTCCACGGCCTCAAAGTAATTCGGATCGATCTGGAGGGCACGTTCAAACCAAGATATGGCTTCATCCAGTGAATTTTCCTGAAAGGCCATCACTCCCAGATTGTTCATAGGTGCTGCGAGAGCGGGGTTTTTATTCAGGATTTGTTTAAAGATGATCCTGGCCGCGATGACATTCCCTTTACTATATAATTCCTCGGCCTTGGCGTTATGGACATCCATGAGATGGTTGACATCGTCCGAATACGCGCGCCTGATAATATCGCCGGCCTTGTCGGCTTTTTGATACATTTCCAGGATCATAATGTTTTCCCCTTCCTTCTCAGCCTTATGCCGGTGTTCGATGCTATCCGGTGATTCCAAATAGAGACCTAAAAGGATCGGGATACGAAGGAAATCATTGGTTTGAGAGATTCGCAGCCAGAATTCATAATCGCCGGAGGTCTTAAGGGAGCCATCAAAATAACCATATTCATCATGGAGTGTTCTGCGCCACATGGGTTGGGGCCCGATAAAAGATCCCTTCTCCAACAAGAATCGTCTATCCCAATCCAACCAATAATAAACGTCGAATGGTGTACACCTTTCAAATGTCTCGTTTTCATGTTTGGTGATGATCACATCCGCATACACCAGGGCGATGTCCGTCCTGGTGTCCAAGACATCCGCCATACGTTCAAAGGCATCTTTTCGGTGGCGGTCGTCCGTGTTGGCATTGGTGATGTAAATGCCCCTCGATGCTTTAATCCCGCGATTCCATGCCTCATAGACCGATTCGCGCTTGTCGGTTCGTATATACACAATATTGTCATATTTCCGCTGAAATTCTTTTACAATGGCCCGCTCGTTTTGTTGTGAAGCGCTGTCCACCACAATGATCTCCAACCTTCTCGCAATGGTCTGGGCCTCCAGATCTTCTAGACATCCCTTGATGTATTTTTCGGAGTTATAGGTGGACACAATCGCGGAAACCAGCGGCGGCATATCGTCAGGGCCTTTGGATACGGACCGTGTAGATTTTTCATTCATCTCTTGTCCCGTTTGAACAGGTGGATGGATAAGACGTTGGTGGTTGTCTGACCCTTTTACATTCGATGGATACCCGAGACGATTCATTCCTTCCTCCAAGGCCTCCTCCAAATGATCGATCGTATGATCCCATGTATACCCGTTCAGCACCGTATCGTAGCCGTTGTTCCCCAATCGTTCCCGAAGATTGGGATCAATGGCCAGTTTGATAAGGGCTTGAGCTATCTTATCGGGTCTTTTGGGCGGTACGACAAGCGCGTTATACTGGTGGAGCAGATAATCACTGGCTCCGATATAGGTCGAGATGACAGCACATCGCGAGGCCATTGCCTCCAGGGGCGGTAAGGGGAGGCCCTCAAAATGACTCGCATGGATGAAGATGTCAGCGGTTCCCAATAATGCGGCGAATTCTTTCTGGGGCAGGGCCGGTATCAATGTGTGCGGCAGGCCTTTTATATCCAGTGCCTGACCCATAATCCGGAGATCAAATGTATAACCTTGATCATGCGCCATGCGCAGCCCTTCAATAATATCCGAGGTGCCGCGAAATGTATTTTCCCTACTGAGGAACATGACCCTAAGCGGATGATTGCCCTTAGGTCCAGGTCTGAACAAGGATGTGTCCACGCCGCCCGGGACCAATGGCGAAAGTGGTTTACGCTTGTATATCAATTCCAAAATCATCCTCACATAGGATGAAGTGGCTATGTACTGCAATTCCTCCAATCGATATGAATTCTCCGACATGGTCCGCCATGAATCCGGACGTCCGGTGATCTCCGGGAACTTGGGTTCGTATGAATGGACCCAGTAGAATTTCCCCTTGGCCTTCGAACGGGCCACCATCTCCGAAGTGGGAGAATAGGGGCTTATGAGGATGCCGTGGAACTGGTCTAGTGCCCTTGCCGGCAAAATCGGAAATCGGGTTTCAAGCCAGCTACAACCCAGGTCGGGCAGGGTGACATGGCATTGGGCTTGATAACCCCTGGATACGAGACCGTTCAGGACTTCCGCGATGCACCGTACGCCACCGGAAATATAATTCATGGTCTCGGTAACCATAGCGATGGGAAGAGATCGGAGAGAATCCCTGCTTCCCTGATATGGGTGGAAGGCGTGTAAGGATGTCGATGCGGGTCCGGGATCAAGGGACGTGACCTGAATGGCGTCATTCCGGTGAATGCCGGAATCCTGGTTTTCTAAAGTCGTCTGGAGCCCGGCCTTCGTGGGGGAGACTGGATGGACCGACACGGTTTTTCCTAAGTCAAGGTTCTTGCTGCCCGGGTTGAAGCCATTGTTTAATCTAACACCATCTTGATATTGATGGTTTCGCTCTTCTAGAAAGGATAATTCATGGTTTTTATGTTGTTTTACCGTTTCAGCAATGCGAGTCCAGTGAGTGACATTTGCTGGAGGCTCGTATATCCAATGCAGGAGGATGGTCTTTCGGCCCCGGATAGCCGGTTCAAGGTGGGGGAGGATCTTATCGCTGTCGTTACACAGGGGGGGGACGCAGATATCCAGGATGAGGTCACCATGGTCCAATTTATCCATGTGGAATTGAATGGTCTGACGCCCGCCCATGATCATCTTAAATCCCAATTCGTTTAAAATATCCAGGAGGTCTTGGGTATAGGCGTTGAAAGGAGGTATGAATTTTTGGATCCTAAATTCGCCCAATATATCCAAACCACGTTTTATCTTGTCCCGAATCGTCTCCTTTGAATCAAAGGCGAATTCTCCCCCCTTCGGCCATGTCTCCGTGATCTTGTGCCATGTATCGGCAAATTCAGACCAGCCGTGACTGAATCCATGCATGGCCACTTCGCAATGGCGTAGTGTTTGAAGAAAGAAGAGATCCGATTCAAGATCAATCAATCCGGGTGATACACCTAAGACATAGGGTACGCCCGTTTTTTCAAAGGCCTGCAAAAAATGGTACACATGTTCTCGGTGATCATAATTCGGATCGGCAAGCAAGCGATTGTAATTCATGAGATCACCGTGCGGGTAATCGTCTATGCGAATGATCATGATGGTCCTCCGTGTTTTTTAAAGGCGCAGGGCGCAAGGCACATGGCGCAGGGCTCCGGGAAGCCTTTATATTCTACAATTCCCAGCGGAATTGCAGTTAGTGTTCATCCATTAATCCCCCATCCCCTCGCTGGAGGGGGTAGGGGTAGGGGATTTTCCGGATAAGCCCTAAGCAGGCGGCAATGGTTCTGATCCTTCAGGTATTCGTGGTAATCGGCAATCTCGATACTGTAACCGAATTGTTGCATGATGGGGCCGCATATCTGAAACATCTTTTGTTGGGTTGTATGATCGATTCTATATATAAAATTTTCGATATGGGGTTTGCTCATGTCTTGAATGCTGTTCATATCCGGTCTTTTCACCCCATTTGGAAAGGCATGGACGTAGAACGATCGATTATTCACATGAATAGGGGGGATACTGATAAATACACATAATTTTTCAAATGTCTCTTCCACATTATTGGTCATATCCTCATAGCGCACCAGAAGGTATTGATGAATATGTCCCAGGTCATTGATCAATATTTCATAAGCTCGCACCCATTCTTGGCAACAGATGAGCGGATTCCTATTTTCCTGAAGGGCTTCGCCGGTTGCCTGAACGATCCCGTTGCGCACCAGGATGATAAACCTGGAATTGGGGAAGAGTGCTTGAAGAAAACGGGTCTTGATGACGTTATGAGGGCTTTTTTCCGCTAAAAGGGGCTTTGAAAGGTCCCAGTATCGGGACCACGTTCTGAACAGCCGGATACGATTATCGACAGTGGTGAGGACATGGTCTTCAGTGAAATGAAATTTTTCAGTGAGGTCTTGATTGCCTTTTCCCCATTCGTAAACATCTTGTACCCATTGTCCTTCTTCCAGTTTTCCTTCCATATTTTTTAAAAATGATATTCGATCCGATAGATTCAGCGCGTTTGCCAACAGGGTCGTTCCAGATTTTGTAGCGCCTGATAGGAATAGAAACTGTTTTGCGGATATCATCTGCTCCGTAATATCACGGATGGGTGTTCTGGTGCCGGGCTGTATTTTATCCCGGGTTTTGCAGCCCAGTATCTCCAGTATCCGCTCCGCCCGGCTGATGTACCGGTGATAACGGCGGACATGCATGTATCCTTCCCTGGCTATGGCTTCACGCTCTTTCGGATGTTTGAGATAGTAGGTGATTTTATGGTCGAGGTCATCCTTGTCTTTGTAGGTGACCAAGTGTTTTTCCGGTGTGAACAGTCTGTTCAGGCCGGGTGTCTCATTGGTCAGAAGGAATGTCCTGCAACCCAAGGTCTCAAAGGTCCTGTAATTGATGTCTATGGAGACGTTACGGTTCCAATGGATCTGATAGGAATTCACGGCACGCACCATATCCGGACCAATGACCATCTGGTGGTGCACCAGATCCCAATGTTTTTTCAGGTGTTGAATCCATCCGCCCCGGTTGACCACGTTACCGCAAAAACCAATGGGGATGGTTTTCCGGACCCCGAAAATCTTATCGATCAGAAAACTATCATAGGCATTGGGGAGCCACAAACTGGCATCTACTATGTTTTTAAAGGTATCCACAAAGTGCTCAGTCGCGTTGAGAACAATATCAAATCCGATGCGACGGACAAAATCCACATATCGTTCGATCCCCATATGGGCGTCAATACACCAGAACAGCCTTGGGACCTTTACTTTCTTGAGGTTTGGGTGCCATCCCGTGTCATAATTTTCAAGGGAAATAACCGCATCATAATACCGCATGATTTCTGCAAAGGGTTGATGGAAATTTTCGTGCCCTATTCCCCATACATCAGCGATTGTACCCAGGTAATGAAATGCCCTTTGAAGCGCAAAGCATTCTCGAAATTGCATATTCCGTTCATTCCGACCGTTTTCCTGGATAATGAGGATTTTTTTGGAGTCAGCCATAGACCTGCACGGACCCCCGTTGATAAGGCCTCCAGCAAGGTTTGTTTTCATTGGTTTCCAGAATAGATTCGATTCGAGCTTTTTGCCTGTTTAAGTGATTGTTTTTCAATAACGTCCATAACAGGTATCCCTATATCGTTTTTGGACAGGTGTGGTTTTTTAGATATATCAAACGGCGGAGTAGGGCCGTGAAATATTGCTTGTAGTATTTTAACTGCAATATCAGTGCCATAAAAAACCCCGCTTCTGGAAGAAGCGGGGTTTGTTTTTAAAGTGTTTATCGTTATTCAACCTTAAGCGATATCGTCGCGCTTTATCCAATCGCTTTACGATTTTATCCGAACAGAGACAATACCTGCTGCGGGGCCATATTCGCCTGGGCCAACATGGCTGTACCGGCCTGCATGAGGATCTGGTTCTTGGTGAAGGTTGTCATTTCAGCAGCCATATCCACGTCGCGGATGACCGATTCGGCGGCCTGCATATTCTCCGTTGTGGTGGCCAAGTTCAGTGCCGCGAAGGAGAGCCTGTTCTGGTAGGCGCCGACATCGCCCTGGACCTTGGAGATATCCGAGATGGCATCGTCAATGTAGTCAAGGGCCGATTGGGCTTTTGCCGCGCTGGTCAGATCGATATCCGTCAAAGCTGAGCTGCCGGCCGTGGTTCCGAGTTTCTCTTTGGTGGCGTTACCCAATGACACGGCGATCCGGTTGTCGGCCGTATTCTCGGCGCCCACCTGGAAGTCGGCGCTACCCGAGGCGGAAGCCGTGATGGTGAAGTCGGATGTTCCCGTGAAACCGCTGTTGATCTTAAGGGTGATACCGACGGAAGAGAAGTAGACATCACTTTGGGTCCCTGTCGTGGGAGCGCTGACGCCGTAAACAGCCTCTGAACCGCCTGCATGGGTCAATGTGATGGTGGTGGCGCCGGCATCCGTGGTGAAGGTGTACTTGCCAGCCTGTTTCATTCCGGAGACACCGCTGTAACCACTGGCGGAATTCACGACGGAAGAGCAACCGGAGATGGATACACCGAAAGTACCGTTGATGAGCATTGTATCCGCATATTCCGTGGAATCGGCGATCCGGTCGATTTCCGCGATAACCTTTGCGGCCTCGTCGTTGATCTTGGTCAGGTTGGAGTTGGCGTTCGCGGAAGAGGCCTGGGTGGCCAGCTCTTTCAAACGGGTAAGCATGGATGAAACCTGTGACAATGCGCCACCGGCCACCTGCAAGAGGGCGTTGGCCTCGGAGGTGTTCCTTGAAGCCACTTTAAAACTGGCGATATCCGCACGCATGCTGTTTGAAATGGCCAGACCGGCCGCGTCGTCCGCGCCGCTGTTGATCCGATAACCGGATGATAATCTTTCCAGTGATTTCGCAAGAGATGAGTCGGCAATGCTCAATTGTCTGTGAGCGTTCATCGCCGAAATGTTGTTTTGAATTCTTAATCCCATAGTAAAAATCCTCCTTGATTTTTAATGTATTTTGTTTTGATAAGGTTTAATGTTTGTCCGGCATCCTTGCCGGGGGTGAAAATGGATCAAATGATCCAATTATGCGTCCTTTTCTGTAAAGGACTTGCTTTGACTCCCGTTCACCTCCTTCCTTGATCTCACATTCACATACCTCATCGACCTGTCGGGAGGAAAACTTTAATAAAAATATCATGGTATACGCGTTTATTTCAGAACGTTCGGCAGGTTGGTTTTTCGTAAGGTTGGATTTTACATCCGGCCTTGATGGAACGGTATTTTGATGACCGGGTTGCTGTCCTGCAACCGACCGCCATTACGGCGGCATATAAAATGCCGGCCTGCGAATAGCATCCAAGCAAAGGAAAGAAGACAATGGGATGGTCTTTCAGATGTGAGCGGGAGAATCAGCATCGGCAAGGATTTGCCCGATTTGAAGACAAATACTGGAAAGATGAGACTGGTTCAGGCCGGAAAGCTTTTGAGCGATGCTGAAGAATCTATCCCCCAGGTCGCTGAATGAATCCAGGACCAGGTTTCTTTCAAGGCCTAACAAACTTAATAAGTGATCACATGAGCTGACGCAAGACTCCAAATCGTTGTTACTCAGAAAGATAAGCGCCAGATATACATGGGGATCTGGTTGATCGGGGTGGAATTTCGAAATTTTCATGAAGTATGTAGCGGCCATTTTGTCATTTCCTTGTCCGTAATAAGCATAGGCCAGGTTTGAAAGGGCCTCCAAAGAAGAGGGCTTTTCTTTGATAACATCGAGTGAATACCGGATGGATGCGTCAAATTGCCCCATCTTTCGGAGTGCCAAGGCCATGTTCATCTTGGTAGAAATGTGTTGATTATCTATCTCAAGGACGCGTTGGTAATACTCAATGGCCGACTCCAATTGAAGGCTCTTCAGATGCTCGTTTCCCATTTCAAAAAGGGCTTGTTTGTGAAGAGGCTGGATCGTTAGGATCCTCTCAAACAGTTCTTTTGCACTCCCATACTCGTCTCTTTTTTTTCGGAGTTGAGAAAAATCCCACAACACTTCAATGTTATCCGGTGATTCTTCCAGGGCCTTTTCAAACTCTAGGGCCGACTTTTCAATCTGATGATTTTGCAGGTAATATCCCGCCAAGAGATGATGGAAATGGCTTTTGTCCGGTGCCAGATTCAGGGCGTTTTCAAGCTCTTGAGCAGCCCTTTCCAAAATGCCTTGATCCATCTGGATACATGCCCGATAAAGATAAGCCAGCCATCTAAATCCGGTGGTTTGGAATATATAGGTACCAAAACGCTCACCACTCTCCTCAAGCTCTTTGAGCAGATCCAAATATTGGTTGGTATATTGATAGAATAAAGGCAAATCTCGCTTCTGGTAATAGACCTCGGAGAGCACGAATAGGGAATCAAGATGAATAGGATAGGATTGGAGGGCCTCTTTTGCCCAATATTCCGCTTTGTCCCGATTCCCTTGTCGCATATGGGCGACAGAAGCCACATAATAAGAACCCGAATAGAGGTCACTGAGATTCCCCTGATCACGGCAAAGGGAAATAGCTGTTTCCGCTGATTGAATAGCCTCGTCGTACATATTTTTACTCAGGTAAGAAATTCCAAGGTAGTGATGGGCCCTTGGATTTTTCGGGTCGTCTTTGACGTCTTGGAGCAGGATATTGACGGTCCGATGGAACTTTCTCTCAAATGTGGCCTCATCCACATCATAGCCGTAATGAAAAAGACGCAATGGTACATATTTGCCGGTACGTACTCCGACCACTTCATTATGGACTCGCCCTTTGTAACGGATATGCGGCAGATTTCTGAAAATGCGTATGGTGTTGTGGATCGATTGAAGACCGTTTTCCCATCTGCTTTCCAGCGTGATAAGAATAGCGTCCACGTCATCGCAGGCTTTTACGGTCTCCCTTAGTGTAGATCCATCCCCCAGAATGAGTTCTTCATCAGCATCTATTTGAAAAAGCCAATCACTGTTTGCATATCCTACGGATTGATTACGATGTTTGCTGAAATCGTTTTCCCATGGATGTTCAAAGATTTTGGCCCCGTATTTTTTCGCGATATCCATGGTCGCATCCGTTGAGCCCGTATCCACAATGATGATTTCATCCACTTGATCCCTGATGCTGCTGAGGCAGCGGGCAAGATTGGTTTCTTCATCCCTGACGATCATGATGGCGGATATGGTGGGGTTGGTATGGATCATTGAAATGATTCTTTAAAAAAAGTGCAAGCCGTATGGCGCTTGGCGCAAAGGGTAAGGATGAACGTCACGGTGGATTTCAACAGCCCAAGGCTTCCCTCATCAGCCGGATCTCTTCTTCGAGTATCCTCATCCTGGTTCCTAAATTATCATATACCTGCTTCCAGGCATTCAGCATGATCAAGAAAGGGGCATCATGAATCTGCTCCAATTCGAGTTGAAAAAGATTCGTTAATTGACCGACGAAAAGATCATCCTGACCGGATTGAATGATTTTTTTTTCCAATACTCCAAGGATATCGGATTGTTTTTTTATATATGCAGGGGCCAGTGATACATTTTGAATGGATAAAACCATCGCCTTTATAAGGCCGAGACCTCTGTCTACAATCCCGGTCAAGGTTTCCAAGCCTTCTTGAAAGTCACTAAGCCATTTTTGGATCTCCGGATCTTTCAGGAAGTAATTTTGCGACCACTGCCTTAGGTCGTTTTTCAATTCATCTTGTAAAACGGGTTCTGTCGAGCCCACGTTCCATTCGCGAGATCGGCATGCGAATCGAAGCCACATATGTCGATATAGCCGCCTGATGATATCCTTCTTTTTTAGATTCAATCTTCCCACGGGCCAGGCGTCCCACACACCTAACGGGTCAAATCGCGTTTTGAACATACGCATTCCAATGGGTTGAGGAATCTGAAAGGAAGGATTTTTTCCCAGTCTGTCTTGAATCAATCGATAAACCGTCTCAACGGGAATTCGGTGGAGACATCTCTTGTCATTGCATTCAAAGGTGGTTGGACAGGGAAAACAATCCAGGTCCGGTGAACAAATAATATGCCCTTCCCCATAAGGACCGGTCTGAAAGGGATTGGCGCTTTCGAAGAATAGGGCGATACAAGGCGTTCCCACGGCCGCTGCCAAGTGCATGGTCCCTGTATCATTGGTGACCAGTAGCGCGCATCTATTCAATATTGATGCGAGAACCGATATATTCGTCTCACCGATCAGATCAATGGGTTTTTCAGTCATGCCCTCAATGACCTTCTCCCCGATTTTTTTTTCATCTTTGCTTCCCAGTAAGACAATTTTCGTGTTCATCTCATTCTGAAGCCGGTTACCCAGTTCAATGAAATATTCACTGGGCCAGCGTCTATTGCCCGTGCTGGTCCCCAACTGAAATCCGATATAGCGAAAAGATTCCGCATCCTTTATGGTTGGGCCCAGAAGGGTATCGGCCTTTGATATCGAATCTTTCGATATATGGAAAAAGAGCCGTTGCGTTTCTATTGAGCCCCCCACAGCGTTTTTATAGATATCCGCCAAATTAAATGAGGCAACCATCCGAAAATTGGATGTGCATCGTAGGTATTGAAACCACAGGCCGTTGATCTTGATGTGTAGTTTTTTGTTTGGAGACAAATACATCCCTTTTATTCGGGATGATGTGATAAGATGAGTCAAAAAGGTACTGAACCGGTCGTGGGTTACGTTGATCACCATATCGAAGTTCATGGCCTTTAAATGATCCACGGCTTCGCGTAGTTCAATATATGCGTCGAAGATGTTTTGGGGGGCGCTCATCAGACGGCGGGTATATTCTTCGATATTGAATAACTCCAGATGATCCAAATCCGGATTGTCTTGATAGATCTCCATTACATTATACCTGGATAGAACGCTGATGGAGGCGTCTGGATATCGTACCCTCAACGCGTGAAGCATGGGGGTTGTTTGCAGAAGATCGCCAAAACGAGATGTCTGAATCACAAGGATATTCACCAACCTCGCCTTTCGGTGGATTCAATGACAAGCGCTTCCATCATATGGAGAATGGCCTCGGTTCTTGAGAATTCTCCACAATGATCCCTTAGCTTTTTCATCATATCCCTCAGGGTTATAGGGCCTTGTCCGGTCTGGCTATGGAGAATATCGTAGAGGAATTTTTCAGGGTCTTTTACAGGGGGATGTTCTTGCTCTTTATACAACGCGGGGGCTTCTTGACGTTTATGATCGATGGGATCGGCGACAGGGTTGTGTTTGGATGAAGGTCCGCAAATAACGTTATAAAACGCTTCGGCTGAACAAGCCCATGTTTGATGGGAAAGATCTTCTCCCGCTGTCCCGCCGATTGGTTTTATCTTGTCCCGGTGCCAATAGGCCCATTCCAACGCCGAGATGATCTCATCAAGATCCGGGTCATCCCATGTATACAGGATGCTGTTATCTTGATTCTGGACGACAAACGGTCTCATTGATTTGATAGGCACGGAATTCCGGTCGGATAAGATATCCTTATGCCCGGATGAATAGGATGCAATCACCGGTTTTCCACAGGCCATGTATTCCATCAAGACCAGGTTGGTCCCTCCCTCACATCGGTTGGGAAAGAGCCCGATGTCCGTATTTTTATAGATGGCCGACAATTCATGATTTTGTTTGGGCGGGAGGGTGATCACCCTGTCGGTATCGATTCCATTAACAGACAACAGATGATGAACAGCCTTTATATAGTCCCCTTTGGGCATGTCAAACCGGATATGGGGCGAGAGGGCCATGGACTCCATGGATTGGGTCCAATGGTTGTACCAGAGATTTACCAGCATCACGTCCGGGTATTTATCCTGCATGATTTTGAAGGCCCGAATCACCAGGTCCTGTCCTTTTCGCAATTCCAGCTTACCACCGGAAAAAATGACAAACTTATCCTCATACAAGGTCTTGGCAGTATCATTCGGATGAAAGAGCAGCGGGTCTATTCCTTGAATGATGGTTCTGGTGTTTTCAAATCCGAATTCGTTAAGAATGCGCTCACACCAACTTGATCCTGCGACGATGAAATCAAAATGCGCTTTCGCGTGATCGATCGCTTCAGGTGCAATGGTGTCACTTTCGAAGAACGTATATCCGACACGAAAAGGACTTCGGTACGTCTGATACCAAGGTTCCATCGTTATTCCGCGTATGGCCTGTATAACCGGGTATTCAAGTTCTTCATCATCGCTAAATAGAGGGTTTTGCTTTTTTCGTAGAGCGTTGAGATGATTGAATTCCATTTCATTCTGGACATCGTTCATGGAAAATTCCCCGGTAATCAGCTCTATATCACAAAGTTTCGATAGCTCTTCGGTCAAATAGCGGCCGCAGATGCCCCATCCGTGGTTCATCCCGATGGGCATGATCATGTGGATTTTATTGGTGCCCATCATTCTTGTCCAAAAATGGTCGTACCCCCTTTCTCTATCGATAAAAAGGGAAACCTGAAATGAAACCTGTTCTGGACGTAATTCAAAAACAATCACTTAAATTAAAAAAATTCAAATTATATCACTTTAGCTGTTTTAAAAAATCGAAACAATTGGATTCCGCGATCAAGTCGCGGAATGACCTGTCTACCGCGTCGAGCGCGGCGCAGGCAGGCGGAAAAGGGGAAATCATCAGGAAAAATAAAATGCGTGCTTCATGAAGGTATAGCGATCGTAAGATCAACCGTCATTCCACGACTTGATCGCGGAATCCAAGCCTTGCATCTCACAATTTTCAAAAGGCTAATCTGTTACCTCAAATAAAATTTGCTTTGGACACCAATGGGTGCCCATATAAATATGTCTTTTGAGTGTTGGGAATCATCCCCGTGCTCAAATCAATCCAATTTGTTGGCAGCGCCGTATGAAAAACATCTTCAAGCTGTTGAAGAATGGGTTGTTCCGTATTGTATGGTTTTAGCCATCCTGTCACGTTCCAACTGCGGGAAGGCATCCAATGAAGCCACTCGGCAGGCCTCTTGAAAATAGAGATGGGATTGGTCCCATTGCCCCATTTGAAAATAGGCCAGACTCAGGACGAGCATGATATTCCATGCCCCGCCAATAGTACGATATTCAATATTGAAGATCACATGGGCGTCTAATATCCTTCGATAAAGCTGTAAGAAACCTTCTCCAAATTTTGTGGTATTGAGATGATCATTTTGCCGGTCATATACGAGCGTTAAAACAAAATAGGCATCCATGTTTTCCGGATAGAACTGGATACCTTCTTTGGCGGTTTGTTCTGCCTGATCTATTTGATCCATATATAACAAGGCCATGCCCGTGATATAATAGATGGTGCCGTATCCGGGGTCCCGGATGCGATATTTCTTTAAAAGTTCAATGGTTTTTGATCCTTGTTTTACTGCTTCGGCATAATCCCCAGCCCCGAATCGGCTGATGGCCAGATTGAATCTGGGGAACAGGGCATCGGGTTCCTGCATGATTTGCTTTTCCAACAGGTCAATGGTTCGCTTCCTCTTTTCAGCCATTTTTCCAGGGGTTTGATCGTAACCGAAATGAAAAAACGTGATGGGTGTGGGTTCTGCTTCTCCGGGGAAATAGGGCTGGTTATGGACGATGCCTCGATAATGGCATCCCATAAAGTTCCTGAATATGCGCGGAAAACCGAATACGGATCGGAGTTCACCTGACTTCGTGCAATTGATCTCTTTAATAAGGAGTGCATTTTTAAGGGTGTTGTTGACAATACCCCTTAAAAATTCAGCACTTTCCCTTTCCAGAACTTCATCCGCATCGATCACTAAAATCCAATCACCCCGCGCATAGGATATGCTTTGATTACGATGTTTACTGAAATCTCCTTCCCATGGATGATGATATACCTTTGCCCCGTATCCCTTGGCAATCTCTACGGTTTTGTCCGTTGACCCAGTGTCTACTACGATGATTTCGTCCACATGAGGTTTGATGCTTTTAAGACAGTTTCCAAGAAAAACCTCTTCATTCTTGACCATAAGACATGCCGATATGGAGGGTGGTGAATCGATGTTTGTTCTCTTCGTTTGATCAATCCGCCTTAAAATATCTCTGGCATGATTGAGCTTCAATAGGTTTTCAGGCGTTTTTCTCCCCATCTCAACCGCCTTTTCCAGGCAAAAATTCGCTAATTTGTAATTTAGCCTCTCAAATTGAACCAACCCGATTCGATTGATATTGTCTATTTCTTGAGGAAATGCTTTGATTATTTTTTTTAGAATATTGATTTGATTGTCTACATCCCATAGTTGACCATAGCTTTCCATCAGCATGTAAAGCGTTAACTGATCTTCCTGAACCCTGGTCGCTTGCTCAAGGTGTGCGACGGCTTCATGAAATACGGCTTTTCGTAAGAAAAATTCACCGATCAGACGATAACTCTCAGCGTTTTCTTTTGCGTTCTCAATGGCCTCTTTAAACATTCGGTGGGCTTTCTGTATCTCCCCTTCTTCATAAATGATCTTGCCAAGGAAAATTTTGATCAGCCATCGGCCCCAATATGAGTTGTTAATCAACCTCCCGAACTTGCCCGGGTTATTGGTTATTTCATCATGCACGGCAAGATAACGCTCAGCCGACTTCTTGCCCAGGAGGATTTCTCCTTTTCGGTCGTATATTTTGGCAAGGAGGAAATACGAATCCAAATGGTCTGGGAAAATATCCAACGCTTTTTTACATAAAGCCTCCGCGTCAACGATATTCCCCAGGTTCAGGTGACTTGCCGCGACGATATAGTGGCTGCAGAGAAAGATTGGGTCACCATTTTGTTGCTCTTTGGCCAGGTGAATAGCTTTCATACCCTCATGGACCGCCTTATGGAAATAGTCTTGTTCAAAGACACCCATGCTTAAGTATGATGCGGATAAATAGTGGTGGGGTAATGGATTATCCGGATCTTGATGGATCTGCTCTTTTAGAAGACTTGAAGTCCTGGCAAATTTCACCTTCGTCTTTTCAATATTCAGATTATATCCATGATGTAAGATGCGGACAGGATAAAAAAGGGTGTTCACGCAGCCCGTCTCCCTGTTATGGACAATGCCTTCAAATCGGACATGTTTTTTAAAGATACGAACCGCGTTGAATACAGCTTGATTTTTCCCGTTGTTAAATGGGTTGATGATCTGTACAGCGATGCTATCGATGCTTTGATTTTGGATCGCGTTTTTGATGATTTGCCCACTTGGCGGGATCAGCTCTTCATCCGCGTCAAGGTAGAGAATCCATTCACTGGAGGCGTAGGAGATGGACTGATTACGGTGTTTTGAAAAATCATTTTCCCACGGATGAATATGGACTTTTGCACCATATTGTTGTGCAATCTGGATCGTATTATCCGTTGAGCCGGTATCCACGATGATGATCTCGTCGACTATGTCCTTGGCACTATCCAGACAACGGGGAAGGAGGTTTTCCTCGTTTTTGACGATCATACAGAGGGAAAGGGTGGGTTTCATTATGGAATCTTTTTTTAGAAACTGTTTATCACAGGGACGGGTTTTATACCCGGCCGCAATGGATCGGGATTTTATGACCAGTTTTTCTTCGGGCGGTTCGAGATACAGGTGCGTAGCGTAAAGAGCAAAGGACAAACCGAATACCTTACGCCATATATCTTATACAAAATGATGATACTCACTTGCCACTTCCCGCGGTGATATCGACATCAGGCAGGGGCTGAATGGCGTCTTCAGACGCTGTGCCTCTGGACATTCACCCCGCACCCGACCACATGGTGCCTGGCAAAGGTCTCCATGATATCGGGCCTCAATAGCGATACAGCGTGGATAGTATTTGGTCAGCACTGGATATGTCGGACCGGTGATAACCATCGATGGTTTTTGGTAAAGCGAAGCGATATGATAGGTAGATGTATCCGAGCAGATAACCATGTCAGAAAGCGAGACCGCCGTAAAATAATCATAAAGCGTTTTGAGGTGAGAACTGATGTTAATGGCTTGAAGATTATGTTTTGATATTTCTTCATCGGTAATGGAAGCGAATGAATTGGGATGGCCGGCCACAAATATGATATCTTTTGATTGTTTCGTGATCTCTGCAAAAAGATATGGCGGGAGACTCTTTATGCGCGTGCTAGCGCGCCAATTCAAAAAAATAATCCTCCGGCCCGGATTCATCTTCTTAAGTCTGCTGAACAGTGTAATGATCAATGATGAATTTGAAAGATTCCCAGATACCAGTCCATTCATGTCATAGGCGCCATGACGATTAAGATGGAAAGCACGCATAAAATAGTCGGTCAGGTGGAGATCATTGTTAAGGGCCTTTTCAAGAGATCCTGAAAAATCAATGAAGAAATCCGCCATCAACATATCGGATAAAGATAAAGGGAGTGGATATAGATGATCAATATCATTATTTCCCTGAAAGATAGGAAACATATCCTCTTGAACCGAAAGTTGTATAGTGACGGATTGATCTTTTAATCTATTCCTGAATGCCTTAAGGGCCGGCAAAAGCATGATGTGATCACCGATACCACCGCTTCTCAAAAGCAGGATCTTGTTTCCATTTTTGATTTGATCCAGGGATGATAAAGGCGCTGGAAGATCCGCGATTTGATCCTGGTCCAAAGCGGCGGAAGAGAGGGATTCTTTGTGGTGCCGCAACAAATCTGAAGTGGCAGCGTCGTCCGCGACAAGGATATCCTTCCAATCCGCGAGAGGATTTCTAAAACCCTTTAAAAGATAAGTATGACCGAAGATACGGGCTGTGGTATCATGATTGGCAACGAGAAATTGCATGGTTAAGAGGCTTCCCAGATCACGCCGATCCGTGGGTCGAGTTGAAAGGCGATTTGGAATGCTTTTTTGGAAAGATTCGGTTTTTGATTCTCGTGTAATACGTGACCTACCAGTACGAAAAGGCCCGCCAGATCGGTTATACTCGATAATGTCATGTCACAAGGCAATCCCAGCACTTTTAAGATCTGATCACATTGATGCACACACATTTCAATATTATTATCCATCAGGAAAAGTTCACTCGCATAAAGCAGTACATCCATATGGTCCGGTTGCCGTTCCAGGACCTCCAAAAAAATTTCTTTGGCTAAAGGGAATTCGCCTTTTGTATAATAAAGATGGCCAAGGTTGATAAGTACATCTATTTCATGCGGTCTTAATCTCAGTCCTTGGAGGTTGGCATCCAGTGCATCATCCAGTTTCCCGAGATATTTGTATGCCAGGGCAAGATTGATATATGCGGGAAAATAGTCTTTATTTAATGCAATAGCTTGCTGAAAATGATCAATGGCCGACTCATATCTTCCTTTTTTGATATTCAAAATGCCCATTTCGCAGAAAATCTCGGGATTTTCTGTCCAGTTTTTTTTAATGGATTCCATCAATTCTGAATATCTGGCATCGTCACTCTGGTCTTTATATGTTAAGGCCAGACCGTATATGGCTTCCGCATTATCATAGCGCTGTTCTATGGCAGATTTGTAATGTGCCTTAGCGTATTCGTAAGATTTTTTATATCGAAAGCAATCACCGATTATCCTATAACACTCACTTTGATTAGAGGTTATTCTCAAGGCGGCGTCAAACGATTGAACAGCCTTTTCAAGGTCTCCTTGGCTCAGATACATATCACCCAGCCCGATATGGATACGCCACTCTTCATTAGCCATATGGATTAAACGAGAGCTAAAGGCTTCAGGTGATTGATAAAGCAATTTATAGAGTGAAAGTATCTTTCCAGATATGATTTCTAACTTGTCCCAAATTTTTTTTCGATGATATACCAGGGCCAAGATAAAGTTCGAATCCAGGTGATCCGGTGATAGCTCTATGGCCGCCATAGCTTGTTTTTCAGCCTGATCCAGATCATCCAGTTTGTAATAGGCAGACGCCACAATATACTTGGCCCATAACAAGTTATGATCAAAGATGTTTTTGTCCTCCGCCAATCTAACTGCTTCGAGACCTTCTTCTACAGCCTTTTGAAATTCAAAGTGGGTGGAATAGGAAACGGCTAGGTTCAAATGGTGAAAGTAGTTATCCGGTTCTTTATGAATCTGTTTTTTGATAAGACTGACGTTTCGTTGGTGTTTTTTTTCAGCCATATCCTTCTCAAGGTCATAGCCGTAATGATTGAGAAATATGGGATATCTTCTACTCCGAGCAACACCGATCAGTTGTTCATGAACAATGCCCGTATAACGGATTTCTGGTTTGTTTTTAAATACCCTGGTTTGATTCAGCCATGCCTCACTAACGCCTTTGTTAAAAAAACTGACATTGAACACCTCTATGGCATCCACCTCATCGGTTCGAATAGCTTCCAGTAATATCTCCCCGCTACCTTCTCTTAATTCTTCATCCGCATCCAACATCAACAACCAATCACCGGTGGCATAACCAATAGCCTGGTTACGGTGTTTCGCGAAATCACCTTCCCATGTGTGGTGATATACCTTTGCATCAAACTTTTTTGCAATATCAACGCTTTGATCCGTGGAACCGGTATCAACGATGATGATCTCATTTACGTATTGTCTGGCGCTTTTCAAGCAGCGTGCAAGCATGGCCTCTTCATTTTTGACGATCATAAATAATGAAAGGGTGGGCTCCGGTTTCATGGACTATTTTTGCACCTTTAAGATGATATGAATTTCACGAATTACATTAAAATAACATCCGGCAGACTGAGAGAGTATATCAGCATCTTTGTCTTTCAACACCTCTTCCCAAATTGGGTCAAGGGCAAGATTAGGTCTGTTCATTTCAAAATTGTCCGAACAAGATCAGTTAGCCTTAGAAGGCCGCAATATGGCAAGCGAAAATTCGATCTGACGGTGGCTAGTCAAGGATATTTTTAAGAGTGAAAATGATGCGTTTTTTATCATTGCAATACAGCCGGAGCCTTTCCCGCCAAAGCCAATATTTTATTTTTAAAGAGGACAGGAGAAAATGGCGCCTTGTCATAATTTCCTTTGTGAAAGGTTTTGCAATGTAACAAATCCAGTAATTGATCTTTATCATGATAAATGTATAAACCGGGTTGATCTTTGTTAAGAGAAGAAATAATTCCGATGTTGCGACTAATAATAGGTTTGTCAAACATAATCGCATCCGCCAAGGACCATCCAAAGCTCTCCTCTCTGGAAAATGATACATAAGCGGTTGCATTCTCATAAAGATAGTAAAGTTTTTCCTGAGCCAGATTGGAAAAATGGATGATGTTGGGGTGATTTTTGATGTTATGGCTAACGGGCAAAGACTCTCCACTGTGACACCATATCAAAGGCAATGTCATGTGATCCGCCAGCTCATAGATGAGATCATATCCTTTAGTGGGTTTCAGCCCGTCTTCATAAAGCGATTCACGATCATATGGATTAAAAACCGTTAAAAAATATTGATCGGGGATATTCGGAATGTATTCCGTGCGGTTTACCGGAATAATGACGCATGGGGTGATGGAGATTTTTTTATGGTTGTTACTAAAATATCTTATCCCATCGTCAGCTTGGCAGATCACATGGTCAAATCTGTTTTCAATGGCCCTGATATCATTTCCATTGGGCACAATAATTTTTTTACCAACATTCAGGTGATCTCCTATATAGATGGGCTGACAAGCCGCATAGTAAAAATATAGATCGTAATATTTTTGATCATCTAAAGCAATGTACAGATCACTTTCTTTTTTTTCAAACCATTTGATCGTGACATTTTTTCCACGCGGAACAAATCCCCTTGGAATAAATTGCATGGTATAGATATCAATGGAATAAGATGTCAGGGCCTTTGTGAAAGTGAAGATATTCCTTTCAATACCGCCTATACCGCCTGTGATGGCAATGGATACGGCTATGTTCATATCATCACTGAATGTCATTTCATTTGATGATTCAAGTCATCAATCGTAACGATTTTAAAGAAAAGATTTCAAGATTGTAGCATTCAGATGGTTTACGCATTGATGGATGATTGTTTGGATGATAATCTCCGGGGTTATACTCTCATGGGAAAAGGCCCGGCATCCATCAAGCCGCCTTGGACATTCATTGCCGATCTCACCACAAGGGCTGCAAGGAATCAGACTCTCCAGACATGAAACATGTTTATGCCAGGCATAGATTCCTTTTCTGGTCACACTGAATAAAACCAGGGTCTTGATTCCGAGAATATTTGAAAGATGGGCCATAAAGGAGTCCATGCATAACATGAAATCCATCTGGCGTATTAATGCCGCTAATTCCATGACCGTTGTCTGACCGCAATAATTATGAAGACAGTCGTTTTTAGGTTCCATGATATTCGGTTCATGGAGACCGAGAAGAAATACTTCAAATCCCGCTTCCAAGAGATACTGAATGAGAACAGGTTGAAGGGCAAACGGATAACTTCGCGTGAGACCATTGGAGTCCAGATTCACGCCAATGCGTATTTTCAAGGTACTCGGAAGGACCATCCTTTTGGTTATTATTTCAGGAACCATATATCGCAGGGTTCGATTTGAAAGATCAACTCCATAGGACTTGCTCATTTCGTTGATGACACAAAGTTCCCATTTGGCAGGGTTACCGTGAAAAAATCGATCAGCCCTTATTTGGATGCGATCATGGACCTGAATCCTTTCCAGATCAAGCGGGACTTGAAACCAACTTCCCCGGAAGCCTAACGGCCAGAGAATGGTCTGCCAGATTTCATATTTGCACGCCACATTGCATAAGATGTTATATTCCGTTTTCAAGGCATCCAGTAGCAAGGCAAGAGAAATGGCATCACCGAGGCCGCCATCAAACAGGAAAAGAACGATAAGGGATTTTTTATGAGGCTGTAGATCATTTTGGGAAAGGTGATCGAGATAATCATACCCTTTAGCATATTTCCCCAAGCCCTTTTCGATGATGTTCTCCAATGGATTTTTATGCATCAAATAGGTTTTGCCACTTTGAAGCATGACGGTCCGGTATTGTTCATGGGTGGCTAAAACAAATTTGTTCGTGATCGTTATGAGGTCCATGGTCCGTTGCGTCATGATATCAAATCCCGGGAGATTTCATGAAAAGACCCGGCAGCCTTTTCCCAAGTCATATTCGCCAATCGCTTTCCCGCCTTGATTCCTTCCTGAAGGCATTGTTCCGGATGATTATAGGCCGTCTCCAGAAGGGCAATGATCTCATCGACATTCGGCTCTACCCATTCCTCATATTCAGAGAATCGATTGCTCCGTGGATGAACCGATTCATAGTGCTTGACCGCAAAAGGGTTCTCCGGTTCAATAATATCCGAATGTCCGGTTTTGGACGTGGCGATGACTGGTTTACCACATGCCATGTATTCCATGAGCATTAGATTCGTGCCCCCTTCGCATCGGTTGGGGAATAGACCAATATCCGTATTTCTAAAGATATTAGCCAATTGGTGAGGCGTTTTTAGAGGTAATGTAATCACCTTTTCAGGATCAATATGGTTCATCCGGATTAGATCAACCATGCTTTTCATGAAATTGCCGGCATCAAAACAGAACTCGATCAGGCGGCTTTCCAACATGGTCTTGAGGCTGAATTCCCATTGATTAAACCAGGCATTGACTAAGAGCGCGTCGGAATGTTTTTCTGAAAACGCTTTAAACGCCTTGAGCACAATATCCTGTCCTTTACGATATTCCAATTTGCCGCCTGAAAAGATGATAAATCGATCTTGTAACCTAGATTTTGCGGCATGATGGGGATTGTATATCCCGGGATCGATCCCTTGGATGACGGTTTTAGTATTTGTAAGGCCGACCTGTTTGAGCCGCTCTTCACAAAATGAAGAACCGGCGACGATAAGATCAAGACTTCCGGCCGCATCCCGATCCCTTGCACTCAGAGGCGTACCCAAATAAAATGTGTATCCTATGGTCCTTTCGGATTGAATTTCGGAAAGCCATAATCGCAGATCCAGGTCGTTCAAGGTGCGGATGGAAATTCCTTTTACCCTTTTTTTTTGCCGGTCAAAGTCATACTCATTCACGGTATTGATGGGGATATTGCTGAGAGCATAACACTCCAGTTCATCTTCGATATATTCCGGTGAGATTTGGGATGCGGTTACGATGCTGACATCCATGAGCTTTGATAATTCCAAGGAAAGGTACTTACCGCAGGTATCCCATCCTGATCCGGAACCTATTGGAAAAAAGAGATAAATCATGATACAAAAGGCGTATGGCGCGGGGCGCAAAGGGTAAAGAGGAATCTCGATCGCATTGTCCTCCGCAGTACGGTCGGGTTTTATACCCGACCGTACCGGAATGAGGCTAAACGGACCGTCTTGCCAAAGCGCATCCTCTGCCGGTCAGCCACACAACTGGAGACACATGGTCGCCCCTACGAAGAATATCCCAGCTCCTCTAATAATTTTCCGGCGTATCCCATGAATAGATCCTCGTCTTCAGGGGCAAAATGATTTTTCCAATCACCGATAATCCCTTTGCGGAAGAAGGCGTTCCGGTCTTCCTGCCCCCTTTCACGGCCATGAGACAAAGATTTAAACGATCCGGCTTGAATGCATTGTCCCAAACTTTCTAACGAAGGATCAACGCCCAGAAATTCAAGCATTTTTTCAAGGATCGGATTCGGATTGTTGTGAAGATCTTCATATCGAACCTCGAGATATCTTTCATTATAGGTCTTTCCAAATGAGCGTGCCTTTGTCATATCCGCGACCCATTCCCGCATACCGAATTCAACAAAACAATGGAAGTCAGGCCAACGGCACAAGGTGTCCTCTTTGTTCCCCCTTAAATTATTAAACCAGGCTGATGTGACCACGTCCCGGCCATCACGTATGATATGGATGTATTTTGATTGTGGAAAGAGAGACGGGTAGGGTTCAATGGATTTGATCATGATTGGATTCTTTGAGCCGATGATTCGATCATTCCCATTGGTTGGCCAGTGCCTGAATAAAAGAAAGATCGCTGTTGTAAATAGATATTGAAGATCCTTCTGTTGAAATGTCAAATAGTTTTCTATCCCAATGTTTTTATTAATGCCCGTGATATGCCTGTTGTAATTATTCGCCATATCCTTCAGGGCGTTCATTATTCTATTAAAATCTCCCTCCCCTGAGCAACTGATCTCCGGATGACCGTTTAACAGGTGTTGAACCCATGTTGTTCCTGATTTGGGAACTCCCATAATAAAGAACAGCCTCTTAGAGGCCATCGGCATGAGCGTTTCATGGATATACGCATAATCAAATGTATTCGAAGCAGGGGAATAAGGTTCCTTTTGCCCTGCTTGGGCGGCCTGGAGTCTCCGCTGGATATTCTCGAAATCCTCGTGTGCCAAAACGTGTCCGTATTCTTTGAATATTTTCCCCGCATCCCACCATTGTTCGCTCTTCATATAATTTGCGATCAGGTTAAATACGACAGTCGGGTTCGCCGCCTTTTTCGCCAACAGTTTTTGAAAGATTTCAATGGCCTGATCATAACGGCCCAACTGATTCAAGGCGACGCCTTTATCATTCAAGGCCAGGTTATTTCCAGGATCCTTTTCAAGTATGGAATCAAATATGGTGAGTGCTTCTTGAACATATCCTTTTTGGAGGATTTGCTCTCCACGCTGTATTTCTTTATTGATTTCAAAGATGGTCATTTCTTACTCCTTTATATATGCTTCCGGTAGAGCGATGCCATTTCGAACAAAGAGCAGGTTGAAAACATTTTGCGTATCCAATGTCTGATGATCCTTGAGACGAATAATCAAGGGTCCATTGCGCCCATCTGCCAGAAGATAGGGTTGATAACCCATTGCCTCCACGAACGATCTGAATGAAAATTCGTTGGAGTTCATTTGCCCCAGCCCGAAACGGTTTATTTCACAGATAATATATGGGACTTGATGTTTTTGGATGGTTTTTACTCCTCCTTGTAGGATGCTTTGTTCGGCGCCTTCCGTGTCGATTTTGATTAGCTTAAGATTATCGATTTGATGATCGCCGATAATGGAATCGATGGTTTGGACTTGTATATCTCGAGTGAATCTGTTGACACGGCTTTTTTTATTAAAGGGATGCAGGCCTACATCCCATAAGGCGTGTCCCCCATCCGCATCTGAATTGATGAAAAAGGTCTTTTTTTCTATAGTTGCTCCTAGAGCCTGGTTTCTGGCATGGATGTTGAGAAAGGAATTCAGCATAATGTTTTGGTTTAGATGGTTGAAGTTCGCTTCATCAGGCTCAAAGGAAATCACCTTCCCATCATCACCCACCAATGCCGAGGCCAGTAAGGAAAAATAGCCGATATGAGCACCGATATCTAAAAAACAGTCTCCGGGTTTTAGTGCATGTATGACGAATTGGGATGTTTCCGGCTCATTCAGCCGGCCCCGGGAGAGATAATCCCACATGATTTTCTGACCGAATAGAGACGTATCTAAAGTCAGGGTGAATTCAATTTCCCGGCCGTTGAATGAGAGGGTAATGGGTAGGACTTTATGCGAATCGGCTTTTAAGGGTGTTGTCATGGAAGTCATAGAGATCCTTTTATTTTTTCTGTAAAATAAAGGCAAAATATACATCAGGCCCCGCTTGAACCTTGAAGGATATATCTATGTCCTCAAGCACGGTAAAACCCGCCCTGATCATCAACGAGGCCCACATATTTTTCCCCAACACACTGTAGTGGTTCATGTTTGTCTGGTGCTTACAACTGGTATCAGGTGCGGGCACCTCAATATACAGATATCCTCTTTGCCTTAGAACACGATTGAATTCATGGAGCGTAAAATATGGAAAGACGCTGTGTTCAATGCAATGTCTACACCAAATAAGATCAAACGTCTTATCATCAAAATCCATAAAAGACTGATCCATCTCGATCACATCGTAGCCCTTATTGCGACAGGCAGCGATGTCCTCCTGATTGAGGGTTATGCCGATTGGGTGAAAACCCTTTCGCATAAACCATTGAAGAGCGACTCCTTGGCCACAGCCTACATCCAGGATCTTACTGGTTGATTCCAGCGGGCATTTTGCAAGGAAGTACTCCAGCATCCTCTGAGTCAAATTGGAATGAAGATCCGTGAGCGCTTCAGGGTAGGTGTGGGTCTTGATGAGATCTAAAAAATTTTCAAACCGTTGGATGTGTGTCGGGGATAGCTTCATATAGATTAGGTACTAGGTGCATGACGCAGCCGCCGTCTCCTGAAGGCTACGGCAGGGCAAGCGGCGCACAGGGAAAAGACGAACATCCCACGAAGATTGTCATTCGCAGGGCCAGATATTTTATCTGATTCTATCGGAATGTGATTTTTATTCATGCCTTTATTCTGTCACAGCCATTGTTTTTTACGGTGGCCTATAAAATGCCACTCTATGATTGACATCCATAACATGTATTTAACGACATGGTCTTTTGCATCAATATTTCGGCCTGTTCCTTTTCTCCAATGGTCTGGAGAAGGGATACCACTCTGTGATATGGGACTTCGTAATCCGGGCAAATGCGGGCGGCTGAGTCAAAGCTTTCAAGCGCCGCCTTTACATCGCCCTTTCGAAAGTACTCCTGTCCGAGCAGTAATCTGGCCTTTATGGAATGAGGCATCCGTTCAACGGCTTTTTTCAGATTATCAATAGGATCAGCAGAGACCGTTGCCCCATATAGATATGGAAGGTGATTATCCGGCTCCAATATGGATGCCTGGTGAAACAAATCATCAGCCCTTTCAGGATCGCCATCCATTTGCATGGCCACAAGTCCATCATGGAGAAGCATTTCAAAATGAGATGGCCGCAGATTGAGATATCTACCTTGTTGGGCACTCCCTTCAAGCAGCGACCATTCATGAAAAAGTGATGTAATATATTGTGATTTGTCTCGCGGCTTGACGTTTTTGGGGACCAAAGAGCCATAAAAATCGATTCTATTTTCGTTATGTTGCTCTTGGAGCCTTTCTTTGAGTACATACTCACGGGCTGATCGCGAGACTTGATATCTTAAAGTCGGATTTTCCACCAAATGATCCAGGATTTGAAGACATTCTTCTATAGTATGATACAAAAAGCCTGTTCGCCCATGCTCCAAGCTGTAAAGATAAGATTCCAAATGAGTCATAACCGGTACCACTCCTGAAACAGCATATTCCAAGAATTTTACATCAGACCTGGACCGGTTAAAGGCGGTGTTTTTTAGATGCCCGACACCAATATCAATTGTGGATAGAAAACGATAGTAATCATCCAGTGAGCCAGGCAATATATGGGTTTTTTTTGCCCGCGGTATATCATCAAAGAGGCGCCAGATGGGATCCGACCCCATAAGGCATAAATGAACCTCCGGATGTTGATCCATCCACTCTATCAGGTAGGGCGCGATCTCCGCCATGTCTTCCAGATGCCCATGGGATCCCCCCCAACCGATAATGGTTTTCCGTTTTTGAGATAAACGGCGCTCAGGAGGTGGTTGGAGAATCTGGTTGGGGAATACGATATGACGATTATTCAGATGGCCATAAAGGCGCTGGAGTTCGGTCACGGTAAACTGTAAGGCATCACATCGACGGGCGAGGTGATATAGTGTTGATAGGTTTTCCGGATTTTTAAAAAACGGGTATACAGGGTTCCATGGTTGCAGGGCATTCAAGTCATCGGCTATTTCGAATACGGTTGGCTTGGATTCGGAGTTTCTCTTTTTCATCAGAGGAAGCAGATCCGGATCACTGATGTTCTTTAAAATGAGCACGTCGGCCATGTCCATAATGATATGTTTCCTGCGATGGACATTCGTCAAAGTGACAACCCAGACATCGTCTTCCTTGGCCATGGAAACACCTGGGGCGTAAGTGCGGTAGAAATAGTCACCTTGATTCCCGGCTTGTGGAGGCTCTACTTGAACAATCAAAAAAGGATGAGACATACTAAGGATGACTATGAGATATCGCCAACTATTCCTTCCCAAGCCGTTATGATACTCTCTTCTTCTCTTTTAGGAGAATATTCCCCGGCCTTATTCAATGCCGCAAGACTCACGGTTTGAAGATCCGCGGCGTTTGATTGAAGAGATGTCGTGATATCTTCAATGGTTCTGGCAACCGCCAACGCATCGCCTTTCGGACAAAGAAATGAATTTCCATTGTTTAAACATTCCAATAGGGGGCCAGCCTTGTATCCTACGACCAGGCATCCGGAAAGCATGGCCTCCAAAGGCATTAAGGGAAATCCTTCCTCCGTGCTGAGAAAGATAAAAATCAATGAATCTTGTAAGGTGCGAATCACATCTGTTTCAGATAGATTTTCGATAAAGCTCCATTGGTAGTCCCCTGTTTGATTCAATCCCTGGACGGAACGAGATGAGAGGATATGAAACACCTGGGCCAGGTCTAGAGGATTTTTCGCTGGCAGACAAGCAATCTGCTTCTTTTTTTGTTGCACAGGTTGATAGGTGAATTTTTTATCTTCGACGCCATTAAATGTCCTGTATATCTTGACACCTGGATAGGCAAACTCCAGATATTCGCGGTTATGTTCCGAGACCACTATAACGGCTTTGATGTCGGAGTCCAAATAGGGATAGGCGCGAACTTTTTTTAAGCCTAATGAATAAAAACCCAAATAAACGCCTTGATTGAAGATAACCTTCTTGCCTGGAAAAGATAGGATCCTATCTCCGAGATCTTCCGGCAAGACCATAATATCGTGTTCCGACCGGTATATCTTTTGGAATTTATCTAAGGAAATAACCGCTGTTTGGTTATCAAACCAGGTTAACCGATAATCGGACTGCATGTGAAGGGCAAAGCTTTGATATCCATGTTGATTAAGGATATCCACATGACGATACATCTGTCTTTGCCCACCTGAAGGCTTTTGATGGTCATAACAAAAATAAAATATTTGCGGCTGGGGTTTAGACGGGGCGGAATATCTTATGCCCGGCCTTGAGTCCCTATGCCTCGAAGCTTCAACAACCGTCGCAATCTCTTGGTCCTCAGGGTACTGTTCAAGATAATGTTTATAGATCTCAACCGCCTCTTCCACTGAACCGATCTCAAAAAAAATTTGGCCGACGTTCCAGATGATATCACGATCATCCGGTGCGATCTCCACGGCTTGAATAAATGATTGAATGGCCTCTTGTTTCCTGCCCGTTTCCCAAAGGATGCAGGCAAGGGTATTCAGGACCTGCGGATGGTAAGGGTGGGCCTTAAGAAGGGTTTGTAAAAGACCCTCGGCCTCAATATACCGTCCTTCATGAAAGAGTTGTTCGCTCTGTAATATCTTCTTATCGATTTCCCCTGGTGTGGACCTCGATTCCTCATCGGATACCTTATCATCAAATAAATCAAAAGGCTTCATGACCGCATGGGGATCCACTTTAGAGATTCCATCATGTGAATCGGATGATGATTGTTCCGAAGCGTTGGGCATATCATCCGTAAAAGAATAGATGTTCTTGGTTTCCAATGTAAAAAGTTCTGAATATTCTTTGTCTAATCTAAAGAGCGGGGTTTCTTTTAATGGTTCCGGATTCCTTCGGTTGAATGCTTCTCGGATCTCATCGCACATGATCTTCGCCTTCGTATTGTTTACATCACGGAGTTGAGTGACCAATCCCATGGCTTTGTCCCATTGTCTATTTCGTGCATAGGCCACGGCCAGATTGGTCGCTGCGAGGATGGAATTGGGAATGTGGGACAGGGCCTCTTCCAGGAACCGACAGGACAATTCCAATGGCGCAAACGGGGAGGTCAACAAAGTGGTCCCGAAATCCAGACATGCATGAAACCTCGCCTTGTTTTGGTCCGTACAAAGACTGATAGATGGATAAAGGGCATCCATATTGAATTGATATTGATTCCGTTTGATGGCCTCGGTGAATGCCTTTTGGGATGATGTTTGAATCCGGTGTGTTATGGAGCCGGACATGCTTTGAAGATGCTGCCTGTAATAGCATAAGATTTCAGGGACGTATACGGTCTGGAATTTTTCCGTGATGCGAAGCCACATATCCCAGTCCTCCGCCCCCTCTAAAGCCGGATTATAATAACCCGATTGTTCATGACATGTGCGTCTGTACATAAAGGAGGCGATTCCCGGATTCCATGCCAATAAGGCATGGTAAGTCAGGTCTTGATTACGGATAATGCGGGTGATCTCATCTTTTGCGTTAATCCAAGCAAAGGCGGAATAGGCAAAGCCCGCAATGGGATATGCATTTAAGGCGGAAACAAGAGCGTCTAAAAAGATGGGCGAATAATAATTATCTGATGAAATCCATGTGAACAGCTCCCCGCGTGCTATTTTGAAGCCGTTATTCAGTGCGTTGGGCAAACGCTGATTTTCCTGGTGAATGATTCTAATGCGATCGTCCTTGATTCCGGACAGATATTCACATGTTCCATCCGTTGACCCATCATTAACGATGATCAGCTCAAAGTTTTTAAATGTCTGGGCAAAGATGCTTTGGATGGCTTTTGGTAAAAAAGACCGATGATTGTATGTCGGAAGGACAATGGAGACAAGAGGGACCTGGTCCGATAAGGATGGGGTTTGCTGGGTATTTGGATGAATCATGATAGAATACAATGCCGCGGGCGACATTTTATATAACGCGGCTCCGCCGCCTAACGATTAAACAAGACAGTCCATATTCTGACTTCTGACTCCTGATTCCTGATCTCTGACCTCTGACACCCAGCCCTTTATGCCCCCTGTCCACGGAAGCCTTGTGTGAAGGTGGATGCGCCCTGCGCCTTTGTTCCCCACCAGCAGATGAAAAGCCCATCCGGCTGCAATACTTGGTCATAGCCGATGAATTCAGCCAGGGCATCCAGACCGTTATTTTTCATGAACTGAAGCAGGGCATCTTTTTCAAACCATTTTTCCCAAGGCTCAACCCCCAGTTTTCCTTTTTTTTCATGGTTTTTATCGATAATTACGAGCTTCCCGCCCGGGGCGAGCACACGGGTAAGCTCTTGAATGCCTTGTTCAATCTGTATTACATGTTCCAAGGCCTCAATACAAATAACCGAATCAAAAGAATGATCCGGAAATGGCATGTTTAAAAGACCATGATGAACCGTTTTAATCGCATTCGGAATGTCCTTGAGCATCTCCAGAGAAATATCCAGAGCAGTGATGTTTGCATTGGGGAAGCAGTGTTTCAGAAAAATGGAATATCGGCCTTTACCACATCCCGCATCAAGGAGGTTTTTATCGGTCAGATCTCCCAAATGTCTTAACAACGCCTGGACGCGTCCATCTGATATAGCAATATCGGATCGATAGTGATCCGCGGTTTGATCAAAGTGGTTGGCAATTTTTTGTTGGATTGCGTCTATAATGAATTTAGGGGCCCAAGATATTTCTTCGGATGGAAAATATTCAGCCTGCACACCATAAGAACCGAAGAATCCACCGCTCGGGTTCTGGAACTTTTCAAGAAAAGATAGTGCCGAATCCGCACGGCCTGAATCTCCCAATCGATACCATACCAGTGCCAATTGCGCCATCCCCGTGGAGCATACCCAGGGGACATCCGAATAAGCCGGAATCGCGCCCGTTGGTTGTTGGTATTCCGAGACGGAGACCATGCCCTCAAGGGCCTTGTCATCACAACCCAGTTCCAGCAGGGCTTCCTGGATATAGGCAAAAAAGTGAGTCATGGCGTTTGATTGTGAAAAATCCGCTAAAGGGCTATTGTTGAGATAATAGTCCAATGATCGATTCGCAAATCTCGTGTATTTGGGTTCATTGAGTATCTCCCCGGTATCACGTAATGCCGGTAAGACATAGAGATGGATACCTTCGCTAACTTCACCACGCCGGCCCAGGCTCCAGGATGTATTGGTTCGCGGGACCAAAAGTCTTCCGGTTGTGGCATCGGCTGTTTCCATTATCCAATCGCATGCTTTACGTAAAGGCATCTCCAACCGAGGCAATCGATCCAGCATGGCATTCCACCCTTTGATAACTTGGCCGGTGTCAAAAGCATACCCACAATGATCTCCTGCTCCGTAAAAAGAACCATCTTGTTTCTGCGCCGAAACCAACCATTCGGCATATTGACGGGCAAGGTCGTGCTCACCCACTGAAAGCAGGGCAGGGATGAGATATCCTGTAACCTCGGGGTAGCTGATTTGCCTTTTTGAAGTGACAGCGACACCCTGATTAGAAATTGTGTATGTCTTGATCCATTTAATGGCCTTTTCGAGCATGATTCTCTATCGCTCAGATCTTTACGCCATGCGCCTTGCTTACTCTTATTGCCCCATGTTTTAGCAACCAACCCAAATGAAACAGAGTCTGTCCGCGAGTGGCTTCTAATTTTTCAGCGGCATAATCTTTTATCGACTCTAGGGAGAGATTCCCTGTTAACAACAGATTAAGAATGAGATGTTCAAGTTCATCAAAAAAGCAGACGGAGACGTCTTGATATTTGGTCAGTGCGATCTTGTTGTCCAAAACATCCTGTCCTACGCGGGTAATGGAAAATTCATCATTCTCCGATAAAATATACGAAGGATAATGGGAAAATGTATTCAAAATTTCTCCCTCCAGGATGTCCAGGTTTGTTTTTAATGCGCCATACTTTGAACTCGACGCCTCTTCGGCCAGGGAAGCCCAGAAGTCTTCATAGGAATGAATGATGTTTTCCCATCGATATTGCTTCGCCATGATGATGGATTGGAATCCCATTGATTTTCTCAGCATATCCTCTTGGTAAAGGGTCTTGATGGCTCGATGCAGTTGATCCAGATCAAGGGCCACGGTCTGTGATAAATAGAGCTTTGTCAATGAAGGGTCAAGAACGGCCAGGTTTTCATTGAGAAATTCCGGAAGCTCGGAGAGCCATCGGGTGGAGATTAAAAAACCGTTTTTATTGTTTACAACGCTTTCACGGTATCCACTAAAATCGGATGCGATTACCGGTAGTCCGGACGCCATGGCTTCTATGATATTTAACCCAAAGGTTTCCTGGAAGTTATCTACAACAGAGATATAAAAATCCGCGGCCTTATAGAGCCGGGTCTTTATGTCTGCGGAAAAATTGGGCAAGAGAAGAACTTTCTCCTCTAAGCAATAGCGAGAAATGAGTGCTTCCAAAAGGGATACATCCGATTCATCAGCGCCGCCGGCAAAAAGGAGAAGGAGATTTTCGATGTTTTCATTTTTATACATCCTCGATAAAAGCTCAAAGACCGGCGACCAGTCGCATTTCTGCCTCAATGACAGCCGTCCCACTGAGAGCGCCACGACCGCATGATCCGGAATATGAAAATATCTTCTGGCATCAGCCTTATCCGTTTGGTTAAAAAGATCATCATCAATACCTAATGGAATCTTCTTGAATCTTACTGGCAGGTCCAATGTTTTACGGGTGACCTCGTTTACCCTTTTGAAAAGCCTATTAAGTCCCTTTTCAACACTTTGCTTCGCAGCTTGGCTTGTACAGATGATTCCGTCAAAGGATGCAGGGCAGGCATAAACAAGTTCCAGATATCGAAGGTTCATATAGAGAGCATCCAGAGAGTGGGTTATACCGGTAATGGGGAAAGGGTTTTCGGCAAGTCGATTTCGCATTCCAATAAGATAGGGCATGAAATACGTGAAATCACCCATATGAAATATTTGATATTTTTCCGTTCGAATGGATTCGGACAATGCGATTTGGAGGGACGGTTTTACCCTTTTGATATTCTGAGGATCATCTATTATCCTGGAAATCCTTTTTAAAAAATAATCCATATGGAATGAATCAGGGCAAAAGAATTCATATTCATCATAGCTGCCGTAAGTCAGCAAGGCTTTCAAAAAACCTTCATTGGCCACGGGTCTACCCATACGATAGCCCCAGTTGCTTAAATCCATAAACATGTCAACGCTGCCGAATTTCATGGGATCTCCGGTTGAAAGATATCCTGAATGATCCGGTCCATTCGATGTTCAAAGGTGTGCTTCTCAAGCACCTCATCATGCCCTTGTTTTGCAATGGCTTCACGCTCATCCTCATGGTCCAAATAGTATTGGATGAGGGTTTCAAGGTTCTCTTCATTGTAATAGACAAGATGAACCCGGTCTTGGAAGATGCGTTCTTCTCCAGGCAATTCATTGGTTAAAAACATAGAACCGCAGGCCAGTGCCTCAAAAACCCTGTGCTGGATACCGCCTGATCCGATGCCCAGGTTCAGGACGATCTTGGATTGATTGAAGATGCGAACCATCTTTTCACCAAAGGCCCGTGTAATATATATATTAAAGGATTTTTTTAATCGATCGAGCATCGCTCGGCGGTTGGGATAGATGTTGCCTACAAAGGAGAGATCGTAACTCTTGGGTAAGTTCAGTTTCCGATGGGTGTATGGGTCGCACGATAAAGGGAGCCATCGAATATCCTGTACGCCATATTTTTCGTATTCCGCCAAATCATATTTTGCAAATCCATAAACGCGGTCAAATGCATGTCCATTATAGGCGATATCACGAGGACCGTGCTCGGTGACCAGAAGGTCATCCGGATACCAGAGGATACTGAACCCGGGAATTCGTCGGATCAGATCGGGCGGGATGCGATCGCCTTTCAATACAAGGGTGAGGTGGGCCTCTTGTTGAAGGAGTTCCGATAGTTGGTCAAAATCATGCCGAAAGTCCGTGTCAATCACATCAAACCCCATTCGGATAAGTGCGCGAAAGGCCTCATTACCGTAGCCCCAAGGATGGTTTGTCCATCGAGCACTGACCAGGTGAACACGAAAATGTTCCCGACCTTTTCCGTTTTCGATATACATTCGGCCATTTTCGCGAACGATTCGATGACCGGAGTAGTCTTTATTCATAAGATTGATGGATGACTGGTTCTTGCACGGCAATGAGACTCTGGGCATGGAAGCAATGATGGGCTGGATATTTTCAGGATGGAGTTGGCCCAAGGTTTCACGTGCAAGATCATGATCCGGCGCCCTCGTGAGACATTCCGTTAAGGCCCTAGCCGCATTTTCTTCTTGTTTTAGAGCCAGATAAACCCTTGAAAGGTTATGCCAGGCATCCGGATAATTCGGGCTTTTTCCCAAGGCCCTTTGCAGGTAGTCAATCGCGTCAAGGTATTGCCTTGTCTCATAGCAAAGGACTCCCAGATTATTCAGAACGGATACCTCCCCGGGTTCAAGTTCAGCGATCTTTTTAAAATGTTCAACGGCAAGGTTCAATTGCCCGATCTGATAATATAAGAGTGCCATTTTATAATGGACATCCACATGTTCGGGTGTTGATTGGATTATCCGTCCATAAGCGGATAAAGCGCCATTCGTATCACCGATGCGACTCAACCGGTCTGCTTCTTTTAAAATATCTTCATCGTCTATTCTCTTAGATTGAATATCCCGGTGGTTCGTTTGAATGGCGTTCATCATATCTGATCGCCATCCTCTTTCCAGCATGCCTGCATGGATCTCATTTGTGGCATTGAAAAGTCGTTGCGCGTAGGATTGATTGTCAAAATAGAGATACTTTTTCATTGCATTGGAAAGGATTCCTTTGTATTGCCGGTTTGCAGGGGATTCATTCTTGAATCGAATAAATAGTTCTTTGAATCGTTCCTTCAGCGCGTTAAGGTCATGGATAAAGAACCAGCCTGGTACCTCATCCGCCCCTTCAAAATGTTTATACGCAGCCTGTAAATCGGGGGGAACCGGGTGATATTCGTCTTTGTTGGCCAATATGATAACCGGAACGTCAAAAAGAGCGGCTTCCAAACTCATAGACGACATGGGTGATACGGCAAAGAGGGCATGCTTCACAAGGCTTGGATAATAATTCAATCTCGGAAAATTCTGGCTGGAGACCGATTCGGTACCTCGCTGTTTTTCGTTAAAATAATCGTGTTCAATCTGGGGATCTAATATGATGTGTTTATATTTTTCCGGTTCGAATACGTCAAAACAGTTGCGCTTTTCCCGCCAGGGATGGGGCCTGTAAACGACCTGGGTATCGTCAATCCCAAGATCTTCCATGGCTTGTTCAATGATTTGAAGGGGTGTGATTTCATCGCAGGGGGTGGTGGCGCCCGCGAATAATATGTGTTGATGTGAAAATGGAGATGTATGTAAATTCTCCGATTTGAAATAGTCTTCGTATCTTGCCGATCCAAGTAAAAAAACGCGGTGAGGTCGCATCCCTTGTATCTCAACCGCGTCCACAAGGGATTGGGGTCCCCAAGCGCCCAGATAGTCGGGTAGAACGGGGAAGATCCCTTTACTGGACAGATTATCCCACCCATTCACCAGGAAAAGGGTTTGAAAATGATATTTTTGAGACAGTAGAATAAGCTCCGTGCCGGTGGATTCCACGCCGGTCACCGGGAAAATGACCAGACCGGGCCGGTGTTCCTTTATGATGGCTTCAATGGTATGATTATTCTCAAAGCATTTTAAAAAGTATTGCCGGGTAAGGTTGTAGTCCTTTACAGAGGCCATGAGACGATCTTCATGGGTATATTCACCGAACCAGCCTTTTTTGGCCTTGATATCAAGAGTGGATGATTTTTCTCTTAATGCCAAGGTAGAAATCTTATTAAATCGATAGGTGAGGGAAATATTTTTTTTATTTCGTTCATAGGTCTTGATTATTCTTTCAGCGGGGATTGAACCCTTTAATTTTTGAACAATCTCAGAGACACAGAAAGCAAAACCATCATCACGCATCAAAAAATCGAACGCCCCGGACGTAATAAAATTCCGGACATACATGTCATTTTCTATGAAGGCGATGGTGGAAAGCATGAAAAATGGCGTAAGGCTCAGGGCGTAAGGCCTTATGCTTTGACCTCGTGATCTTTGATAATCGACTTTGCCAAATCCGGGCCGCTTAATCCATGGAAATGTAAAACCTCAGATGGGGTTCCCCATGCGGGCATTCCTTGAATGCCGAATATCCCAAAACGTCGATGATCCAGCATCTGTAATTGAGCCATTTTGTTGAGGATGGTATTCCCAAGACCGCCGACGATGGCATGGTCTTCTAATACATACACCGAAGAATACGCATCGACAGCGCCCTTCAGCCACGAAGGATCGACACGATTCAGCCAGGGCATGTTGATGACGGTTAATGTCAAGCCGTTGTTTTCCAAGATCTCGGCTGCTTCCAAGGCCTCATGCAGCATGACCGGTCCATAGGCAAATAGTACGGCATCTTTTCCTTCCCTCAAGGTTGCACCAACTCCAGGTCGCAGTCGATAACCGGCGGGCAGATTGAGATGACGTGGAGAAGGCCCGATGACCACGCGGATCACACAATTTCCCTTCGCATGGTTGATACAATAATCGACCACCATGCGTGTTTCAGTTGCATTAGCGGGTTGAATGATCTCCGTATTCGGAAGAGCGCTGAACAGAGATATATCTCGAAGAGATTGGTGGGATAGCCCTGGACCTGCAGGGATTAAACCGGCGTAATGACATACGTAAATGATCCGGGTGTTTTCACTTGTGTTATTATATATCTGTTCATTTGCCCTCGAGGCCAGAAAGGCCCCGAATGTGTTGACCACCGGCAGGAGACCTTGGATGGCCAGTCCCCCGGCCATGGAGACCATATCTTGCTCGGCTATCCCGTTTTCAATAAAACGATCCGGATATTTTTTTTCAAATTCCCTCAGGTGACAATCCGCGGCCAAATCGGCATCCAAGACCACTATATCGTCCCGTTCAGCTGCAAGATGAACAAGCGATTCACCAAAGGCATCGGATACATATTCGGATGTGACTCCGGATGATTTTTTTTCATGGGATATTTCCTGAGCAGCGATTGATGGCAGGCCTTTGTTTGACAAGGCATGATGGATACGGGTAAAAAGCTCATCCTGGGCCGTCAAAAATGATATATCGTCAGGCGCACCGGAATGCCATTGGTAGAGGCCATTACCATCTTTTAGCGAATTCGGGTGCTCCATGAATGAGACACCTTTGCCTTTAATGGTGTCGGCAATCAGGATCTTGGGCTTGTCGTTAATCTCTCGAAATCGTGCCAGCACTTGTTCGAGTTGCCTGAAATCATGACCATCACAACGCTCCACATACCACCCGAACGCACGGAATTTGGTCTCCAAATCCCTTAGATCAATGATCTCACAAACGGGTTTATCAGATTGGACCTTATTATGATCCACGATTACATTTAGGTTGTTCAGCTTTTGATGAACCGTTGACTGGAGAGCCTCATAAATTTGTCCTTCCTGGAGTTCGCCATCGCCGGTCAAGACGAATAAACGACCGGATCGTTTCAGTAGATTTTTCGCGAACGCCATTCCTTTTGCCTTGGATATCCCCATCCCAAGAGATCCGCTGTTGGCTTCGATGCCGGGGATACTTATGTGAGGATGGCCGTCCAGACCGTCAATCCGACGGAGCTTAAGAAATTTTTCCTTGGGAATAATGCCCGCTGAATATAGGATGGAATAGAGTCCGGGGACATCATGCCCTTTTGAAGAAAAATAGATATCGCGATTCTGAGAATGTATTCCTTCATGAAGGGTATTCATTTCCTGATAATATAACCACGATACAATATCCATTGCGCTGAAACTGGAGCCCAGATGACCCGAGCCGGCCAGTTTGACCGCTGAAAGTGTATTGGCTCGGCACATGTCGGCAATCAGCGACATTTTGGCGTATTTATCGATGTCCATCTCCTGGAGTTGGTTAAATGCCTCGCGAGGGATTATTTTGATTTTTATCATGGTAATCTCTTTATAAAAATAAAAGGTTCTAGGCCGACCTTGGGCAGTCGTGCCTTTCCGGTTTTGACCAATTGTTCGGCCAATTGCCAATCATACGGGTCATTGATGTCAAACCCTTCATAATCCTCGGTGAAAAACGGCATAACGTGATTTCCGGAGATGGTGTGCGTTTCCAAAACAACGCGTGTCCAAGCCATTTCAAGGCTGGCGTTCTGCACATATACTTCGGGCAGCGATTGATAAGGGCGGCTATGCCAAGGTTGGTTTGATTCGTTTAAAGGCAAGAGCGGCATCATCCTGTTTCCACGTATCACCCACATCTTGCCGGGATGTTGTTTACACTTCTCAACGGCCCTCAGGGAATCGATCGTCTTGTCAGAGGTAAATGCTTTCCATGCGCGTTTTATTGTATTCACTTGGCGAAACGGACTGGTGGGTCTTAAAATGGAAAAACAATCGTATTGATGCCCTTCATCCTCCAACTGCTTAAGTGTGTATTCAATCCACTCGATATCCGGCGAGCACTCGCTGGCCATTGCCGATGGTCTTAAAAAAGGAACCTCCGCGCCATAATAACGGGCCACCTCCGCATAGTATTCGGAGTCGGTCGATACCATGACCGCTTCAAATAGCCTGCTTTTAATGGCCGCTGAGATGGTATAAGCCATCAGGGGATGCCCTGACAGCGGCCTGACATTTTTATCTGGAACGCGGAGAGATCCTGAACGGGCCGGGATGAGTGCGATCGCTTTCATGGTGTTTCTGGAGACTGGATCCTTGATGTTAGGTGTGGGATATCGGGTAATTTCTTGAAAAAAGATGCAAAGAACGATTGCCTTGAAAACCATTATCTTCTTGAAATATCCACTTACTGGCCTCGGTGTAAACAAGACGCCAGGGATGTAACCCGAACCCCTCTAAATAATCGAAAAAATCCTCGGGAGTGGAACCGCACATCCGGATATATTTTTCATTCATTTCAAGGAGGATTTTGATATCCTTGTTGTCACGTAGAATATTTTCAGAGCCCATCAGGACTTTTAATTCATATCCCTCTGTATCGATTTTCATGAGATCAATCTTGGTCTGTTTTTTCCCCCCGAAAAACGTATCCAACCGGATTAATGGGACCTTTTCCTTGATGTTTGGATTGTTCGGCAGAGGGGACAGAATTCGTGAACAACCGCTCTGGCCATTTACCCTAAAATCAGAAATATAGATTTCGGTAAAACCATCCTCATCACCGCAAGCCATCTGAAGTGCTTCAACGCATTCGATACGTTGAACATTCTTTTTCAACCTGAAAAATGTTAGAGGGACGGGCTCAAAGGCGAAAACCTTTCCTCCATTACCTGTCCGTGATGCAGCCAATAAAGAATAGTAACCGATATTCGCACCTACATCCACAACCACATTATCCGGTTTTAAAAGGCTTAAAAACATGCGACTTTCATGGATTTCATAGTATCCGTATAGCCAGATCAGAAAATCAATATTGTCATCCAACCAAAGTTCAATTTGATATTCCGCTAGATCGATATTATCCTTGTATGCCTTCCCCCTCACATATTGACGAATCCTGTTCGCTTTTTCATTGGATACCTCGCGAAAGAACGGATCGTTCCGATACCGATCCACATGGGTTTTCAGCCATGCGGGAACACGTTTAAGAGAGCTATAATATGATGTTTGAGAGAAATCGGTATCGTGCTCAAACAGAGTGGAGTTCACTTTATTCATAAACCTATATTGGTTGATATCGGTATCCAAAAGAGATTTTATTCGATCTTTTTCATTATTGAGATTGTTGTTCTTCAATAAGGTCCATAACAGGGTTCATTTCAGTTTTCGTATCATTTTAGATTTTTGAAAAATTTGGCGCGAAATCCAATCGTTTGGACTTAGAAAAACCTAAATGGTTACCAGTTTTCTCTTTTTTCGATTCCGCAAGGAGATCCCCGTACCCCCGGAAATCTTATCTGGACAGGTATGAAGGTAATTATAGAAATGCCGGATCCGTGTTGATGTAAATATTTTTCAGTTCTGAATAGATGTCGATTGCCTCGGTTCCGGGTTCACGCCAGCCATTACCGGACGCTTTCAAGCCGCCGAAGGGCATATGGGGCTCACTTCCATATGTACCGGCATTAACGATTGCGACTCCGGACTGAACACGTTTTGTAAACTCCATGGCCCGATGTAGGCTTCTCGTATGGATACACGCTGTTAAACCATAGGGTGAATCATTCGCCAATGTCAAGGCCTCTTGAAAATTGTTCACCCTGTAGAGACATGCGATGGGTCCGAATAGCTCAGTGGTTGATATTTCATCACGCGGCTTAACATTTTCTAATAATGTCGGCGCCATATAAAATCCATTTGCATGGTCCGGATCATTTAACCGAGTTCCACCGGTTAAGATCAACGCCCCATTTTTTTGTGCACGATCCACAACGGCCAACATGTGATCCAATTGTTTTTTGTTGATAACGGGTCCAAAATCATCCTCATCTCTTGGGCCGATCTTCAGTTCGTTGGTGTGACGAACAAGCATGTCGCGGAACTGAGCATAGATGTCGTTGAAGATGATGATCCGACTCCCGGATGCACATCTTTGTCCTGCGTTGCTGAAGGCCGATAAAACAGTCCATTTGTTGGCATTGCCAAGATCTGCATCATCACAAATGACGATTGGATTCTTTCCCCCCAATTCAAGTGAAACCTTGGCCAGTCGCTTACCTGCTGTTTGGTGAATAAAACGACCTACTGCCGTTGATCCGGTGAAGCTGATGATATCGACATCATGATGTTCCACCAGGGGTCGACCGGCTTCTTCACCGTAACCTTGGATAATATTCAATATACCCTGGGGCAGGCCGCATTCGTGTGCAATAAGTCCCATAATCCAGGCGGTTGCCGGTGTGTCTTCCGCGGCTTTTAAGACGACGGCGTTACCGCATATCAGCGCTGGAAAAATTTTCCAGGCCACGTTTGCGATAGGGGTATTTGCGGCAGTGATAAGTCCGGCGACACCGACAGGTTGACGAACCGTCATGACGTATTTTTGGGGGATGGAACTGGTGGTGGTTCGGCCATAAAGCCGTTGGCCTTCACTGGCATAAAATAGCCCCAAGGAAATTGCCCCTTCGGTCTCCGCCACAGCATCTTTTAGTGATTTGCCTGTTTCTGAAGCCACAATCCGTGCAATCTCCATCTGCCTTTTTCCCATCGCCAAGGCCATTTCATGCAATATCGATCCTCGTTTTACAGGGGGGACATCCGCCCAACTTGGCTGCGCTTGACGAGCGGCATTTACGGCTTGCCGCACATCTTCCAAGTTTGACCGGGATACATCCCACAATGGTTTCCCGTTTGTGGGATCGACTTTTTGGAAAACCATGCCGTTAACGGTTGGCTGTTCGCGCCCATTGATCCAGTTTGATATCAAATCTCCGGCATGCATAATGTCTTTTCCTTTCAACACATTATTCCACTATAAGCCCCGCACCCCGTGCCCTGCGCCTTGAGCCATTCATTCTAAGGTTATCTGCGGCCACTTTGAGTGGATGACTCCGTTTCATTTTCAAAATAGCTTTCAAAGAAGTGCTTTATAGCGCCGTCCATCCTCCGTCAATGATCATATTTGATCCGGTCATGTAGGAGGAGGCATCGGATATCAAAAAAATGACCGCGCCATTATATTCAGACTCATCGGCCATGCGTCTTAAAGGTACGCGGTTGCAGTATCCTTCCAAGAATTTTGAATCCTGATGATTATAAACGCCGCCAAAGGTGAGTGTATTCACGCGAACATTTTTTGAGGCCCAATAGGTGGAGAGATATCTTGTCAGGTTTAGAAGCGCCGATTTGGATACCGAATAAGCTGCTGGTTTGTAAAATGGTTGCTCATTTATTCGACGGTATTCGTATAATCGTTGATCCGGTGAGACAAGTCCATATATGGAGCAGATATTAATAATCGAACCCCTGCCTGCCTCAGCCATGCGCCCGCCGAGAACCTGGCAGCAAAGAAAAACGCCCTTCACATTGACTTCCATGATTTTATCCCAAGATGACTCCGGATAAGATTCAAACGGCCCATTTTCATTGACAGGCGCACCCGGCGGGAAGTCCAAGGCAGCGTTGTTGATCAAAGCGTGTGGTATGCCCCAAGAATCTTCAACCCTTTTCAAGGCGTCTATTATGGTTTCTTTTTTCGTTACATCTACAGGAAAAAAACTCAAATTTTCCGGACCGATGCACTCTCCAAACTGTTCTTGCATTGGGTCTTTATGAGTATTCAGGTCAAAAACTGCAACTTTCGCCCCACTTTCCAATAAGGCTGACGAGAACTGTCTCCCCAGTTGGCCCATTCCGCCTGTAATAACCACGACCTTGTCTTTCACATTAAAGAGATCATTGGTCATTGGTAAACCCCTTATTGGTTCAGATATGAAAAGGCCTCATCTTTTTTCATGGCATAAGGCATTTTTTCGCCAATAATCTTTTCAATCTCATAAGGAGGCATTCCATCATTGGGTGACTTAATGGCTATGTCGTCACGGGTTAATACATGTCCTGCTGGAATATCGGTTGATGCTACTAATTTTTTTGCCATTTTGAATAATGGTGCTTTTTCTGAAGGATAAGGCTGCTTAACCCCATCCCCCAAGGCTACTCTGGCACGGCGCAAGTCACGTATGACCTTTGAAAGTCCTGGACGCTCCAGGGAAAAGGCATGATCGGTCCCTTTCATGGCGCGGTTCAGGGTAAAGTGTTTTTCGATAATACGGGCCCCAAGTATATAACCGATAAGAGGCATGGCGATGCCACTATCATGGGATGAGAGACCGATGATGATATCCGGGAATCTTGCTCGAAAGGTTTGAATCACTCTTAGATTCATTTCTTCATACGCCGGAGGGTAACCCGCCGTACATTGCATGATACATAGTTGAGGATTAATCGGCATGATCGTGTCATATGCCCGGATCACGTCTTTCATCGTTCCTCCACCGGTACTGATGAGCATGGGCTTATGGAACTTAGCCACGTATTTCAATAGAGGCGTATTGGTGAGATCTCCTGAGGCAATCTTAAATGCAGGCATATTCAGATCAGCCAAAAAGTCAGCGCTTTGAAAGTCAAAAGCGGTAGCAAAAAACGTGATCCCGATATCCTTGGCGTATTGGATCAATTCCTCATATTCTTCAAGACCGAATTCCAGTGCCTCCCGGTGTTCCCCATATGTTGCCCCAAAACTGTTTTCATGATCATATGGTTTGTTGTATAGTTCTTCTGTATAGAGGCCGGGATTATTACGTTTCTGGAGCTTCACGGCGTCCGCCCCGCATTCCTTGGCGGCGCGAAACAATTCCTTAGCCATTTGAAGACTTCCTTGATGATTATGGCCGATCTCCGCTATTACATAGCAGTCCCCATCATCATGGATCAGTTTGTGGTCGATGGTCAATTGCGCCATATTATTATTCTCCTTTCCGAGTATTTCACATTTTGATCAATGCCCTGCCCACTTTTCCACCCTGAAGATCTTGTAAGGCGTGATTGATTTGACCTAATGTGTATTCATGTGTGATAAAATCATTCAGGTGTAGCCTTCCGGCAAGGTACAAATTCACATAAAAAGGTATATCTTGATCAATCCGCGTTTCACCACCCCATGTGCCGATAATCTTTTTCCCTTGGATAAGGTCAAATGGATTAATGGAAATAGCCTCTCCATGGGGAAGATTACCCGCTAGGATACAAATGCCCCCATTTTTTCGAGTCGCCTTGAAAGCGGCTTCCATGACATGCGCCATTCCCGCTGACTCGATTGCGCAGTCCACCCCTTTTTGATTCGTAATATTCAAGATCCTTTGCGGGGCATCTTCCTTTCCGGCGTGAATCACATGTGTCGCGCCGAAATGTTTGGCCCATTCCAGTTTGTGTTCATGGATGTCCACGGCGATTATGATCGATGCATTCAATATTTCGGCGGCATGGATCGCGCTCATGCCGATCCCGCCAACACCGAAAACGGCTAGGCTTCCCCCTGGCCGAAGACCACTGGTATTGAATACCATGCCGACCCCGGTCGGAATCGCACAACCCAAAAGCGCGGCCTCGCGTAAAGGAATGGCATACGGAATGGATGTCACGCGATTTTCACTGATGACGGCATATTGCATGAAAGTACTGATCGCACCTGAATGAATATGACCCTGGTTTGAAGCATATCGAGTCGAAGGTACTTCCGCTCCTGATCCCTTGATCCATGAAAGAACCACGTGATCCCCGGGTTTTACTTTCGTAACCGTTTCGCTCACGCAAATGACTGATCCGGAACCTTCATGACCCAGGGTATGGGGGAGGTAAGGGTCCTTTCCTTTTGCCCCTTGTACCTCCAGTAATTGGGTATGACATATTCCGCTATAAGCGATCTGAACGAGGACCTGCCCAGGTTTTAATTCAGGAACCTGAAGAGGTGTTATCCTGAGATCCTTTTTTGTTTCAAATAATACGGCTGCTTCAGTGATCTTGGGGGGTATCATGGTCTATATTGAAGGGGTTGCTTGATAATCAGTCCAATCATTCATCCTATTTTCTAGATCTAAAGGCGTGAGCGGTGTCTCATTGCTCCAGTAGCGGATATCGTCAAGCAATTCTTGAACACCTTGATTGAGGTCGATCTCTGGGCTCCACCGCAAAATATTTTTGGCTCTGGTGATATCTAATTCCAGATGATCGGGAACAGCACGAGGATCATGAACCCTGAGGATATTGGAACCTCCTATAAGCCTTATCAGTTCATTGACCGTGTGGGCCACTCCTCCCCCAATATTAAAAACCTGCTGGTCGGCATGGCTTTCAAAGGCGGCTAATGCGGCACGGCACACATCTTGGACATGAACGAAATCCCGCCTTTGATTCCCATCGTTACAAACCGTAAGCGGAAGATTGTGCAATCTTTGCGGAAACAATATGGAAAATATGGTTCCATTTGTTTTGGACATTAAAGGCCCATAAACGAGAGATAACCTTAAGGACACCACGGGGATCCTATAATATTTCCCCCAATCCAAAAGAAGCCTTTCAGCCATAACCTTGGAGGTGGCATAAGGATTGGTAGGGGATATGGGGGCTGATTCCGATGTCGGGACTTCATCGGGGATGCCGTAACACATGGCCGATGACAGAAAAATCACCTTTTTGACAGATTCCAATCTGGCCGCTTCCAGGACTGTCGCCGTGCCGTTTACATTTACGTCATGATACAGGAAAGGTTTTGTAAAAGACTCCGTCATGTTGCCTTTGGCTGCGCAGTGAAAGATCACGTCGGCATCCTTACACGCATTTCGCATGAAATCGAGGTCTCGAATGTCGCCTTTCCAATATGTAACGGCGAGATCCTTTTTTATCTTTTGATTAGAGGTCAATGATCTGACTTCGAAGCTGTTGTGGATTAAAATCTCGGAAAGATGGGTTCCGATAAAACCGGTCCCACCTGTAATGACTGCCTTTCTTGTTTTCATGATATACTAAAAATGGATTGCCTGTTTAAGGGATTGTGTATTTTCGTAATTTGTTTTAATCATGGATAAGCAATTTTGAAGGTTTGAAAAGCTAAATCCAAACATTCCAATGATTCTCGTGCTGTCAAGGCTGTTATGTTGTGGACGCGGTTCCGAGAAATCAAGCTCTTCCATGAAACATGGGATGATGTATTTTTGATCCAATTGAAAGAAATAGGCGACCTGGACGGCCAATTCAAGTCGAGAAAAGATTTCTATTGAACTGATGTGAAAGATACCATAACTTTTCGAGGTGATCAGCATTTGAAGAGCCCTGATCAGATCGCCTACATATGTGAATGATAGGTATTGATCGCGTGCGCAAATGATCTCCTTTCCGGATCTGAGACGATCTAAAAAACCGGTTAAAAGGGTTCCATCTTGATACTCCACCCCGATAACCTTGCATAGTCGAAGGATGAGAAATGGCCTTCCGGACTTCAAGAGATAATCTTCCACCGCTCTTTTGTGTCTACCGTATGTGGTTGTGGGATAACGATCATCATCTTCATAATAATATCGGCTTGTCCCTTTAAACACCATATTGGTGGAAAGAAAGATGGGGATGACATTCAAACGGCATAAATAATCTATTAGATCAATGGTGTTGATGACATTGAATTGATAAGCAGAGGGTTCGTTCTTGCATCTTTCGATGTTTGTTATCGCGCTGCAAATGATTGCGAAATCTACCTGATTCGCCATGCTTTCGAGCGATTGATAATCCGGATGATATAAATCAAATGAAAAAGCAACATCGGACCCGGGATGATGTGAGATTCCAAAAGTGAGCCATCCGGAGTTTTTAAAATGGATGTAGAGGTTATGACCGATCAATCCATTCACTCCAACGACAAGGACGGATGGTAAGCGCGGCGGCATCTTATTCATAATTTTTCAATAATTGCGCCAGTGACCTTCGTGTAAGTTTTCTTTGGGCTTCGACCTCATTAACGGTCAAACCAACCATTCTCGCGTATTTCTCGATTTTTTCCTGAGAAGAGAAATTGATACGGTCCCATTCACCATATCGAACCTTGGCCAGTACCGCATTGGATATGCCCGCATTTTCCATAACGCCTTGGGTTCGTTTGACAATCTTTTCAACGGACTCATAACCATTGGGTAACAACCCATTATCCATCGCTGTTTTGTAGAGCTTTGTTCCGATGAGAGGGGTCGCAATGGAAAAGATGACATAATCCGGATCCAGTTCCTCCGCTAAATCAACGGTTTGAAAAAGTTGCTCTCTGGTTTCACCAGGATACCCGATGACAAAGGCCCCAACCAATTCAATATCTAACGATTTTGCCCATTTGGCGACATTGCGGGAATGCGCAAGCGTTAATTTTTTGCCATATAGATTCGTTAATACCGATTGGTTGCCTGATTCAAACGGGGCAATTAATCGATACATCCCGTTTTTGACCATGGCTTCCAGTGCTTTTTCGTTCAACGGATGAAGAGGCATGCCTTGGGCAACAAACCAGTGAAAGCGAAGGTTTCTTGATTTGATTTTATCACAAAAATTTATTATTTGTTTTGGCGTGGCCGTAAAAAAATCATCAATGAAATGTATTTCCTCAACACCATCATCGAGCGCGGACTCCACTTCTTCCATGATCCTGTCAAGTGATTTACGCCTCCATTTTTGTTCACCTCGTAAAAAACCTACACAACAAAAATGACAATGATGAATACATCCCCTGGAAGTCTGAATATCCCAATATTTATGGCTTTTTTCCGGGTATCGAATCTTTCCATACTCGGGAAATGACCAATAACATGATCGTTCGATGAGGTGGGTTGCGGGCATTGGCAAATCATTGATATTGATGGTGGGAAATGCTCCTGAAAGAAAGCTGTCGCCATTGGAGCGATAAAACAATCCGGGAATATCATCGATAGACTGGTTTTGGTTGAGCGCATCGATGAGCCTGCAAAGGGTCTCATCCGTTTCACCTCTAAGACCGTAATCAATGGCATTCAATTTCATACATCGTTCTGGAAAATTGGTTGCGAATGTTCCCGTGGTAATGGTTATGATTTCGGGATCCATCGCCTTTGCCGTTGAGAATAAAGGTTCACCATCCCAGTCATCAATCTGAAATGATATCAATTGATTTGCGAGGACGAATGCATCCGGTTGATAGTCGGAAATCACTTCGCTGGTATTTGTGAGCATTTCATTTTGGTGAAGGCCCGTGTCCAGGATCCGAACGTCATAACCTTGATTGATTAACATGGCTGCCAGGCTCAGCGGCTCTACTGGACTCAGCATGTAATTGACCTTATGTGCATAACCATGCCCGTAATCAATCGGTTTCATGGGTGGTATGACGATCAAGATTTTTTGAATGGGTTTATTTTTTCTGATTATCATCTGTATGTGGAAAGAGGGATTATGAAAAGGCTTAAATAAAGTAATTGGGATGGACGGTCTTTACAAAAATATCTTTGGCTTTGATTTTACCTTCATATAAAGGTTTTAGGGCCTTTATAGTCTGGCCATAGGCACATGTAGGACATTGATCAAATATGAGATGTTTATAATTTTCCCTTCGCTTTTTACTATTCCAGATTTCCATAAAATCAGAATGATTGACATTGCCAATGGCATATTTAGCGTCCAACCGCGCATAGCAGCATGGATATACGCTCCCATCGGCTGCAATGTAAACACTATGATTGGAGTAAAAACAGAATAATTCCGGATCATTCGCTTTTTGAGTATCTTCCAGACGATCGTAGTTTATATAGACCTTAAATCGATCCGTTTCGAATTGTTCTTTTCCCGTGAGGATATCTTGTTCTTCTTTTTCGCTATATTGATTCGCTGAATCTTGCTTAACCACAGGTGTGTCTTTTCGAAAAGATATACAGGCTACTCCCAGATCTTTCGTCAGCTTGATGGCGTTTGATATGTCATGACTGTTTGTGTCCGACACAACATAACTCGCATTGATATTGGACCGGAGATTGCTTCTTAAACGGATGTCATTCACCAGTCTGATATTATGTAAAGCACGTTCGAAGATATTATGTCCATTGCTTCCAATGGGATTATGGATTTTAAGATAGGTATCATATGTGCCTGCATTCATGCTCCAGCGTATCCAGTCGGCTTTCGCCAGTTCGCCTATCAAGTCGTCGCTGATATTCATGGCCATATTTGAAGTGATCCCGAAAGGTTTTTTCCGCTCGGAAATGACCTTTAATAGTACAGCCATCCAAGGATACAGCAACGGATCGCCGCCTCCTGAGAATGAAAAGGCCATGGTTCCGCATTGGATCAGTTCTTCGATGAGTTTCAGAAGACGTTGTCGCCGGAAGATATTTTTCCCGGTAAACCGTGCCGAAGGAATTGTTTTGTGCCGGTCCCCGTTATACCAGCAGCAGAAATCACACCGAAAATTGCACAATTCAGTTGGTTCCAGGCGGGCGTGGATGGGCGCACAAAGTGATCCTTGGCCAGATTCAATCCGCTTCAATGTATCAAAATGTTGAAGAATAGGTATTTCATCATAAAAGCCCATTTTCCATTCCTTCATTAATCGTTCATTTACTCAGCAATAAACCAGTAATAATCGCCGGTATAGCCGATGTCTTTAAATAACTTTTGCCAATCATTCACGTGCATATAGGATAATGCCGTGATGTTCCATTTGGATAATCGAACTCGTTCATCTTCCGTACGCCATGCATCCATTGTTATGAACGCATGTTTCCGTGTCACCCTTTGAATCTCCCGGATGGCTTGTTTACATTCATCCAATGCAAGGTTGTGAACGGTATTGATGGAAATGACCAAATCAAATGAATGATTTTCAAACGGCAATTCCTTGGCATTGCCCATTTGTAGATAAGGCCTCATCGTCTCCATCGCATGTTCCAATGCATATGAAGATATATCAATACCCGCGATTCGCAGATCGGGCATGAGCTCTTTAAAGTCATGCAACATGAATCCCTTTGCACAACCGACATCCAATATGGAAGCAGTTTCTGAAAGCCCATAATGGTCTCGGAATCGCTTCACCGTCTCTTTCCAGAAACGTGGATGATAGGAATACCCGCCATAACCATAAAGACGATCGCCGTCAAAATATTCCCTGCCAAATCGCCTTGCGATGCTTCGATGCTCATCGGTCAATAGATTGCCTCTATCATCAATAGGGCGTTTTGACCGCGGATACTTATCCAATAAATTGATTTCAGACATGATGTAATCTCCTTTATCCCTTAACCCCAACAGCCAATGCCATTAAATAATGCGCCATGGGATAAAAACCCGTGTGAACCACTTCATCATTCATGGAGAAGATAAAGACATTCTGAAAATATTCCGAAAGCAGGCCCTTCAGAGTCTCCGCGCTTTTGAGATTGATATGGCCTTCCTTACTCCATTGTGAAGCATGTGCTCTTGATGTGATATTCGGAGTACCTATTATACAAGGGGCATTTTTATCCAGGACTTTGCAGATATTTTCCATGCATTTGTTTTCTTTTTCCTTCGGGATATGTTCAATCAGGTCCAAGGAATAGGCTGCATCGAAAAGGCCTTGAGGTGAATGTTCGGTGATATCCAATAGTTCAAAAGTACAATTCATGTTTTCATTTTTTGCGAGTTCCCGGGCGCTGTTTACGAAAAGCCCATCGAAATCCACGCCGTGGACATATGCCACTTCCTGCAGAATCACGCCTGTTCCGAAACCATCACCACATCCGACTTCCAGAACGACTGACTTTCCTGAAAGGAGCTTGGCGCAAAATTTATATCTCGCCAATAAAAATCCGAGGTGACGTGGATCGCTTCGATATAAGTGGCCTGCCGTCGGTCCTAATCTCACCGGCCCTTTTTCCTCGAGTGTGTTGAACTGAATCTGATATTGCGGTTCTTTGGTCTGCATTTTGTTCATCCTATATGGTTTCATATTCTTTATAATTGGCTGGCTTTCCGGAAACAAATCCTCTTGCCAGCCAAGGTCTCGCCGGTTCATAATGGTTTTCAGCGGTAAAGGGTTTGCAAAAGAGTTCGCCGACAAGATCATTTCTGATGAAAAAGGCATTCGCACCCGTGATGTTACAACCGATCAATGAATATCCTTTCTGAGCAAACAAGATTTCATATGATTTGAGTGACGCCCCAAAATAGTCCGTACTGTCATACAGATGTTGAGGATTATATTTCATGACCCATTTCACGGGGGGCGGAAACTTTGAATTATACTCGATCATGGTGACACGTGGGCAAATCGCATCAATAACCTTAAAGATGTGATAATCGTTTCCGTCAATATCGATACTCAATAAATCTATCTCACCGTGAAAACCATTTCTTTCGATGAGATCATTAATGTTTTCCGTATTCACAAAAGATTGACAGAGGGTTAACTTATTTTTATTGATCGCCGTTCTAAATTTGTTTTGAATAAAATTACAGTGATCTTTGTTTCCTTCAATCCACAAGCCTCGCCATCCTTGTATTAATAGGCATAAGGTATTATTCTCCAGTCCGTTCCCGACTCCAACTTCCACAAATGTTTGATGTTTTATCCTGATTCGGCGAAAGATTTCATTAATCAATCCATCTTCATCGTTTTGTGAATATACCTTATATCCATGTCTTAATATTCTGCCAGGTTCTATTGAGCGTGATTCATTTCTTAATGTTGTCAGGGCTGCATGCGTATAAAAAGGGAGAACCTGGGATTTGAGTTGTCTTTCGATGGCAATGTTTATGGATTGGTAGATTGCGTTAGAGATCGCATTGACAAAATCTTGGTCATTCATAAATGATTCCCGATTAATGATTTTTCGCGTTCATTCATGTTGGACTTTATTCTTTATGTTGGTATTCCAAAGGTTCTTTTAAAATTTGATCCCAATGGGTCTCGATCCATTCGATCACTTGCGATAACCCATGTTCCATATCGATTGTCGGACCCCATCCGAATTCCTTTCGCGCCTGCGATGAATCAATCACATAGGCGGCGTCTTGTCCCAATCGTTCCCCCACTGAAATGGTCGAAGAATGAAAATCCTTGCCCATTATTTCGCAGAGCATCCGCACGACTTGACGGACTTCGTGACCTTTATCCGGTGATAGATGGTAAATCCTTCCTGATTGTCCATCCAGCATGGCCGCGATTTCCCCCATGGAAATATCGCGGATGTGGATATAGGATTTGACGGCTACGCCACCGCCGTGTAATTGGATGGTTTTCCCGAGTTTCAGGTAGATAACCGTACGTGGAATGACCTTGAATAATTGTTGATGCGCCCCATACACGTTGGTTGATCGAATCATGATCAGGGGAAAATCAAAATTTTTGACCAACGTAAAGAGATAAAGATCCGCTGCCGCCTTAGAGGCGGCATAAGGCGTGGTGGGGTTTAAAGGAGCTGTTTCGGTGATGCTCCCTTCGCAGGTTCCGTACACCTCGGGAGAGGATATGTGGACATAGCGTCGAAGATAATCCTTGTCTTTTAGAAGATGAATCAATTTCACCAGTGAGAGGACATTGGTCTGATACCAATGATCCGGATTCTGCCAGCTGGGGGCCACCTCGCTTTGTGCGGCAAAATTCACGATATATTGTGGTTGAAAGGAATCAAACAGTTCAATGATGTCCCGTGTATGGGTGTTTAGATCCAGCCTGTGGAATTGAAAATCCGGGCAGAAATGCCTCTTATAAGGCAAGAACAAGGCGCTCTTTTCTTCGGATCTACTGATCCCTATGACCGAGTTTTGATCATCTTCAAGCAAAAGATCAATGAAGTCGCTTCCTGAAAAGGAGTTGCTGCCGATTACGGCGATTTTTCTTTTTTTAGACATAAGTTTTTTTTCGTTTGGAAAACCCGGCCCTATGGATCGGGTCAAAGATATTCGGCTCTGCCTTAATAGCCGGGTATGCCCCGGCTTCCTTTCCCCTGGCGGGAGGGGCTAGGGGAGGGGGTGGCTGCCATGAAAGAGTGAAGGTTCCGGTCAGGATTGTTTTTTCGAGGCCAT
>JAFGGA010000203.1 GCA_016930835.1 Deltaproteobacteria bacterium | reverse complement strand
GTCTCCGGAACCAAAGGTCGCGCGTTCGAGTCGCGCATCGCCCACCACCCGACTCTATTGGGATAAACGATGCAATTTTTCAAAAAACTACTCATCTGGGGTATCATCGGGGCCGCGTTTTATGTCCTGTTGGCCTATCACTATATTGTGATTGATAAATCCATAAAAATGCTTCCGAAAACAAAACTATCCTTAAAATATACCTTTTACAGCACCAAGGGAAGAACAACTGAAAACATCCTTGATATCGATGAACTCTGGGATGCCGGCATTGCTGATTTATTCATTCAAGAAGGTGTCATGACCAAGGAAGACCTTGAGCGATACAAAGCTAAATATGCGGATGATTAATATCTTTCTAGGATGCCTTTTCGCCGGGCCATCAATAACGATGATCATCTGAATGTTTTTTCCCCCCTCCCCCACTGGGTGCTCTTGAATAAATTCCAATCAACGATTCTAAACCTCGAAATCCACCCTTATTTTATACATCTTAACCGCAGGCATATTGAGAATATCCCGAACCCCTGTCTTTTGAGAAATCCGATCGATGGCACGATCGATGGCGGGCATATCCGGAGCAATGAATGTGAACCAGATGTTATACTCATGATCTCTTAGGTAATTATGGGTCACTCCGGGATACTCGTTCACGACCTTCACAAAGGTATCGATTTTATCCTCAGGGACCCTCGCGGCGCAGAGCGTACTGGTGAAACCGATCTTCCTGGAATCAAAATTTCCACCGATCCGCCTGATAATCCCCTCTTCTTTTAACGCTCTGATTCGATCCAAAACCTCTTTTTCAGATAGACCCAATCTGGTTCCGATGTCCAGGTAGGGTCTTTTGGTGATTGGGAACCCGGATTGAATCTGGTTTAATATTTCCTTATCAATGGTGTCCATGAGTCTTAAAAAAGGTAAATACGTTACATAGTGATTAAGTATCATTGTCTAAGAATAATCTAGCTTTTAGACCGACAGGAGTATTGGAGTAATGGTTTCTTGAGATTTCCCATCACTCCATGACTCCAATCCCCCCGAATTTATATCTTGATCTACATTCATGTTTGCCAAAAAAATTCATTGATGCATCCATCTTTTGGTCTTAAGCAGTGCCTTTGGGTTGATAAACACATAAAGGTTCTTCAGCCAAATAATCGCCGGTGGCCTCATAGGCTCTTGCTCGACATCCACCGCAAAACCTGATGAATTCACACTGACCGCATTTACCTTTGTATTCGGAAAAATTTCTTAAATGTCCGAATATCTCAGAATGATTCCAGACATCATCAAAGGAAGACTCCCTTAGATCCCCGCAATTTAACTCGAGGTATCCGCATGGCTGCACAATCCCATCATGAGAGATAAAACAAAATGCCGTACCGCCGAGGCATCCCCTGGTAATGGCATCCAGACCATAGGTTTCAAAGTCCACTTTTCGACCTTCACGATGGGCCTCCTGCCGCAATATGCGATAATAATGGGGGGCACATGTGGCCTTAAGATGCAACGGGACCTCCTTTTGAATATGGTAAAACCAATGCAAAAGGTCTTCATACTCTTGGGCGCTGATCTCCTGGTCAACCATATCCTTGGCCCGTCCGGTAGGAACAAGCAAAAAAATATGATGGGCTGACGCACCGAGATCCACGGCCAGGTCAAGTATCTTTCGAACATGCTGGATGTTGTGTTTTGTAATGGTGGTATTGATCTGGAATTCAATACCCTCGTGTTTTAAAAAATCTATTCCTCTCAAGGCCCCTTTAAAGGCCCCAGTGACCTTTCGAAATTGGTCATGGCTTTCCGCGTCAGGGCCGTCAATCGAGATACTGACCCTCTGAATGCCGGATGATCGAATCTTTTCCGCCAAATCGGGATCTAATAATGTGCCGTTGGTCGCCATAACCATGCGCAACCCCAGATTAGTCCCATGTCGTGAGAGTTCAAAAACATCCTCGCGAAGAATCGGCTCTCCACCGGTAAGGATAATAATGGGTTTTCCAACTTGTGCAATTTGATCGAGGATTTGCAAGGATTTTTCAGTATTCAGCTCGCCCGGGTAAGGGCCTTTTTCCGATGCAGCCCGACAGTGCACGCAATTCAGGTTGCAGCGCCTCGTGACCTCCCATGCGATGAGTCTGGGCGAGTTGCTGCGCGGATGTCCTGGTTGATTTTTCATCATTTGATATTTCCAATCAAATAGCTTGCAATGGTATTTTTTTGAATCTCTTTGGTCCCTTCATACAATTCCGTGATCTTGGCATCCCGATAAAAACGCTCCACTTCATTATCCAGCATATAACCGTATCCGCCCAATAACTGTATGGCCTCATCCGCCACCTCAACAGCCGTTCGGGCCGCAAACATCTTGGCCATGGATGTGAGCTTGGGATCAATCCGGCCTTGATCAAAATTCCATGCAGCTTTATAGGTCAAAAGTCTTGCGGTTTCGATCTTCGTGGCCATATCCGCCAGTTTGTGTTGGGTTACCTGGTATTGAGCGATCTTTTTCCCGAATTGTTCTCTGGTTTTGACATAGGAAAAGGCCCTGTCAAATGCCCCTTGAGCGGTTCCCAGTGCCTGAGCCGCAACGAGGATTCGACTCTCATCAAAAAATTCCAACACATGATAGAACCCCTTGTTCTCTTCACCGATGACATTGGAGAGAGGAACCCTTACATCATTAAAGGTCACTTCACCGGTATAGGACAACTTGATACCCATTTTAGTGCCCACATCAGCGACCTTTAGACCGGGACGATCCGCCTCCACCAGGATAACGCTTAAGCCACGGTAACTGGGTCTGGCCTCAGCGTTGGTTGTGCATAGGACATTGTAAAATCCGGCCAATGGTCCGGCATTGGTAATAAAAATTTTAGAACCGTTAATAACCCATTCATCACCGTCTTTGACCGCCGTGGTATCCATGGTGGTGATATCCGATCCATGATTTGGTTCTGTAAAAGCGCCGCAAGATAACATTTTCCCTTCAGCCACCTTGGGGAGCCAAGTGGATTTTTGTTCCTCATTTCCAAACCGTAGCATGATCTCGGTAGCAAAATCCGCAATGGCCAGACACATGCCTACGGAAGAATCACCGCGGCATAATTCTTCACAGACCAGGATATTTTCCATGACACCCATATCCTGGCCTGAGTATTTCTCCGGGAAATGGATCCCGATAAACCCGAGGTCAGCGGCCTTTTTCCAGATCTTTACTGGGAACTCATGCTTTTCAATGAGTTCGGCGATCACATCCTTCTTGAATTCACCCTTCACAAAATCCCTGACTGCCTGTTGGATACCTTTTTGTTCGTTTGTTAACTCAAAATCCATTTCGCATTCCTCCGTTTACGCGTCTTAAATCATTTCCAATACACAGGCCATAGACACCCCGCCCCCTCCACATAATGTGGCCAGTCCTAACTGCTTTCCCCGGGCTTGCATGGCATGGATCAATGTGACCATGATTCGGCAACCTGTTGAACCAACAGGATGTCCCAAGCCGATCCCTGAACCGTTTACATTGGTGATCTCCCGGTTGAGACCCAATTCCCTTTCACATCCGATATACTGGGCCGCGAAGGCCTCATTGAGTTCGATCAACTCGAAATCCGACAATGCAAACTCGCTTTTTGCCAGCAAATCCTTAACAGCGGGAACCGGCGACAAGCCCATGACGGAAGGATGACAAGCGCCTTTACCCATGGCCCTGATGCGAGCTAACGGGCTCAAACCCAAATCTTTCGCCTTTTCCGCCGGCATAATTACCATGGCCGAAGCCCCGTCGTTGATCCCGCTGGAATTCCCTGCCGTGACCTTACCGGTCTTTGGAACAAAGGCTGGCGGTAGATTTCGAAGGGTCTCAAGCGTTAAGCCCGGACGGAAGTGTTCGTCCGTCTCAAACCGAATCGGTGGTTTTTTCCTCTGCGGGACCTCGACTGGAACGATCTCTTTCTTGAATGATCCATCCTGAGTGGCCCGTTCCACATTATTGTGGCTCCGAAGGGCCACTTCATCCATCTCCTCCCTGCTGATATTGAGCTTTTGCGCGATAAACTCCGCCGTCTGCCCCATAATATAGGGCTGACCGACAAAATATTTGGCCGGGGCCTCGTTGATATCAACCGGACTGTCATCACCAAGCGGAAGGATATGTGATCCGCAATGTAGGCCATGGATCAAGGCGTCGACAAACGTCTGGTCCTGTAAACGACACCCCCACCTGGCCCCAGGCACCACGTAAGGAACACCGGACATATGTTCAGTGCCACCGGCCAAAATAATATCCGCCATCCCCGCCTGAATCATGGCCATGCCGGATAACACGGCTTCCATACCGGAAATACATACCCTATTGATGGTCACGGCGGGGATAAAATCGGGCATACCTGCCAGCAATGCGCCCACCCGTGCTACATTCAGGGCATCGATTGGTTCATTACAACACCCGAAACGGATGTCATCGATTATTTCAGGATGAATGCCGGCCCGTTCGATAGCTTCCTTCATCACAACACTGGCCAATACCGCCCCGTTGACATCTTTTAAAGTTCCACCGAAGGTTCCAATAGCTGTTCGACAAGCAGATACAATCACGACTTCTTTCATCTTTTTCTCCTTTTCTTGATCAACGATTATGGGGTCGTTCAGGGATGAACCCCACGGTTCTTATATTGGGCCTGCTCATTGAACAGACCTTGTTTATCGATAAATCTGGACATGATTGTTCAGGGGACAAACCTAATGGATTTTAGATTCTATCCCGGGCAACGATTACGGATCATTTTCCACCGATTGACAATCCTGTCGGCATGACGCGCCTCCGGTTTCCACCTGCAGGGTCGTATGCTCGATCCCGAAGCGTTCCTTCAGGATCTTTTGGGCCTTTGCCAGACATTCCTGCCAGTGGGTTGTTTCGGAGCAACCGGGCGAAAGGGTGATATGGGCTGATAGGACCGGCATCCCGGATGTAATGGTCCATATATGGAGATCATGGATCTGATCGATTTGCTCCATCTCTTCCAGTGCGTTTTTGACCTCCATGAAATCGATATGCTCAGGCGTGGCCTCGAGCAGGATGTTCATGGTCTTCTTAAGAAATCCCCAACTGCTCCATAAAATGAGTATTCCGATGATTATGCTGGCGATGGCATCAACGGGAAGCCATCCGGTCGTCCAAATCACCAATCCTGCCACAATAGCCCCTACTGATCCCAAGGCATCCGATACCATATGAAGAAAGGCGCCTTGAATATTGACATTTTCCTCTCTTCCTCTCGACAAAATCATGGCACTAACGACATTCGCCAGCAGGCCCGCGACGGCCACGCCCAACATAAGAGGCCCATCAATGATTGTGGTCCTACCCAGCCTCTCCAATGCCTCCAAAAAAATAAATCCCACGATAACGACAAGGGTCGCCCCGTTGATAAAGGCCCCCAGGACCTCCGCCCTGAGCAGGCCAAATGTACGTTCGGGCGTGGCAGGGCGTTTGGCGATATAGGCCATGAACAGGGCCAAACCCAGGGCACCCACATCGGTCAGCATGTGTCCCGCATCGGCCAATAAGGCTAAAGAATGGGTCAAGATCCCGCCGATGATTTCGATAATAAGGAAAATCAGATTAATAACCAAGACCCAACCTAAACGTTTGTTGGACATGGTACGGAACTCATCACGGTGTTCATGAATGTGATGATCCTGTTCCAAAGGGTGTTGATTTGATGTTGAAAGCAAAAGACGATCCTATCTTTCTGAATCTCCAGGATAAAACAATATAAGATATCATGATATTGTCCTTCAATTCTACACCGTAAACCATAGACCGTAAACCGAATATCACAAATCTCAATATCCGTCACAGCCTTCACTGATCCCCCCATACCCCCGAAAACCGTTTTTGGACAAGCATGATTTGACATTATCGTTTACAATAATAAAAAAACGGATATTCCGAAGCGGAGTTGTTATTGTGTAAAATATAGAATAGAATTCAAGTCAAGCAAAATTGTTTTCTTTGAAGAGGAGATTTTTTCATGGAAAAGGTTGTAATCGAAGGGACTGAAATCTTCTTGACCCAGCCGGATGATGTGAACATGATCTGGGTTGGGCAGGAAGAATTGGTCACCCAGGTCCTTGCGGCCTGGATGGTTATCGGGGATGAAGACCTCCCACTGAATCCCCGTCTTGTTGGGAAACCCGGTGTAGGAAAAACCACCCTGGCGTATCACGCCGGGCGCATGCTCAACCGGCCCGTTTACCTGTTTCAATCCACAATGGACACACGACCGGAGGATCTCATCATCACACCGGTTATATCGGAAGCGGGCAAGATACGGTATATGGCCAGCCCCATCGTTTCCGCCATGATTCAGGGAGGCATTGCGGTCATTGACGAAGGCAATCGGATGAGCGAAAAGAGTTGGGCCTCCTTGGCACCCCTTATGGACAGCCGACGTTATGTGGAGTCCATTATTGCAGGCATCAAGATAAAGGCCCATCCGGATTTTCGTCTTTGCACCACCATGAATGATGATGCCAGTACCTTTGAACTACCGGAATATATCCATTCGCGTCTTCAGCCCCAGATCTTTATTGATTTCCCTGAACGGGAAGAAGAACTCATGATACTCCGTAGCAATCTACCATTCGCCGATGAAGAAATATTGGATTATGTGGTGGATTTCCTTCAATCAGCTCATGAAGTGGATGAACGTTATTCAGTTCGAGACGGCATCAACATTGCCCGGTATGCATTAAAAAGACTTGTGGAAAGCGGCGAGAGGATGACATCCAAGGACCGTAAAAGACGGGTGATGGAATACATGAGAGAATCCGCGTCCATGATCCTGGACCCTGTGGCGGCGGAGTATTTCAAAGAGGACTTGGGTGATGAAGACGAATAAACCTCTCGCTTGGAGGAATATCCGGTTCGCCCCTATTATCCATAATCGGATGGAATTCGCCCTTGAGATCCGCAAACAGTTTGAACAATACAACCCGGATCTTCTGGCCGTGGAATATTCCCCCACCCTAAAAGAAAAGATCCTTCAAGGGATTGAAAGGTTGCCGTTCCTGTCCGTCGTTCATTATGAAGAACGAAATGGAACATTTATCTATCTATTGATAGAACCCACGGATGGTCAAGTGGAAGCCATACGATTGGCCCAAGCAGTCCATATCCCCATCCACTTTGTTGATCGTGACACCGAGGATTATCCCATGGACTATTCACCCATGCCGGACACCTATGCGGTTACCAGAATCGGATATTCGGCTTATTGCCAAGCCTATCTTCGAACCCGCTCCCATGGCCCTCGATCCATAGAGGATAACCTAAGAGAAAAAGAGATGGCCTATCAACTCCAACAGCTCAGCCAGAATGGGAGTCGAATTTTATGGGTAGGCGGACTATATCATTTCTCCGGCATCATGGAGCTTCTTGAACAACCCCAGACGGAAGTGATCGGGAAGCGTTACCGCGAAGGAGTGGGTCTTGCCCACCTGCATCGGGAATCCAGCAGGGAAATTATGACTGAAATGCCCTTCCTGTCAGCGGAATATGAACGTTATCGATCTGGGGAAAGGATGTCTCCTCCTGACCGATTGGAGATCAATCGTGAATTGATCAGGGCGGCCAAAGAGGCCTATTGGAAGAACAGTAAAGAAACATTGTCCAGAAGCCAGGAAAGGGTTCTCAATCGATTCGCCAGGAACTATGCCTTGATCTCCGGAGGTCTGGTGCCCAATTTTTATCAACTTATTGTGTCTTCAAGGGGGGCCGCGGATGATAATTTTGCCTATGAGGTGTGGGATAAAGGGGGTGATTATCCGTGGCAGACCGAAAGTCCCGGGCTGCAAGTCCTTCGTCTCAAAGGAGAGGACCTGTTTCTGGATCAAAAAAGGATCCGCTTTCATCGGCAAATCAAAACATTTCGCCGAAGATTGGTCCCTGTACCGGTCAAAAAGAAAAAAAGGGAAAAAATCCCGGGTGAATGGAAAAAGAACTTTGAAGGGTATTACATCTGTTCGTACCCCCCCGAGGATGTGGTGATTGAGGGGTATGGCAGGCATTTACAAAAAAGGGCCTTGGAGATCAAATCGGAAGAAAACAGTCGAATCATACCCTTTGTCGGTTCCATGATGGACGGCCTGGATATCAGGGAGTCTATCCGGCAATGGCATCAAGGCAAGATTTATGTCAAGGAGAGCAGACCTTTACGAGGAAAGGTCGGATCAGTCGTGGTCATTTTCGATCCCGACTTTCCGGACAAGGATGGAAAAGAAGAATTCCCCTGGCTGGTCACGTGGCTTGGGGAACATGATCAGGAGTCCGACATGTCCTTTTACAGCACAACCGCGGGTGAGGTCATGGACGGACCGGGCATCAGCCGCTGTCAATACGGGGGATTCATGCTCACTTATCCACCTCTCAGGGTATATGACATCTGGAAAGATCCTTACTTTAATGCGGCCAGGAACAAACCTGAAAAGCTTTTAATGGCCGGCATTGACTATTGCCTGGAAAAACATGTGGTCTATGTGGCCGGTGATCCACCATCGGGTTGGTGCCAAAGCATGGCCGCGAGGCTCGGCAAGAAAATCATCTACCTTCCCATCGGCATCTTTTCTCCCATTACCATCAAAAAGATGCGTCAGTTTCATGTCCTGGACGGGCATCATGTGAGACGGTACGCAAAGGGATACATTTGATTCAGATCATTTTGGTCTTCATGCTTCTTCACCAGATCGGTCTTTCAATCTATCAACCACTCCCTAGCCCTCTTCCGAAGGCCGGGGTCCAGAAACCAGGTAACTACCTGAAAAGACTGGATTCCGGTCTTCGCCTGTCTGCGTGCGAACACGCACAGGCAGGCCGGAATGTCAAAAACAGGTGTTTTCCGACTTTTTACGAGACCACCACCATTGGCCTAAGTGGAGAAACTGAACGGAGCGATTTCCAGGTAAAAACCACCCGAAAAAGGAACGGATCATGTAAAAATGACTTAATCGTTACATTTTGACAATCATTTACTATTCTAATATAATTGGTCCGACAAATTCAAGGCATCATAGGAACTCCCTGACCTCCAACAGCCTTTTTGGATGAGGAATGGAGTGCAAATCAAAGGTCAGCGTGAAGCCCTCATCAGGACAAATGTGTTTTTTGTTGTCATGATGAGGGCTTTTTTATTTGGGACGCGGAGGTTTCTTGATGACGGAAGAACCGATCAAAAAAAATCCACGATCAGAAACAGGTGGAAGAGACTATTCGTGGTGGTGATACCCGACAAGCCCTCATACCGGAATCATTCCCCATGGCTTTTTACATTGCCCAGCCTTTCGGCGATTATGGAGGAATCTGGGTCAATGGGCAGATTAACCGGATTTACGTCAGAGGAATTTACGGCGGATACCCATTTATGGGCCTCCAGGCTGCACCCCATGGACCGTGACCACACGTTTGCTGAATTCCATAACCTGGGGGCAATAGGGAAAAGATTCATGTTGAATATCGATGGCAGGCCAAGGACGGTCGATATGGTTGGATACAGGATAATGCCATGCTGGTGCGGGATGATAACGGTGAGCCCAAGGAGATTATCTGGACCTGGTTGGATATTACGGAACGAAAGCAGGCCGAGGAGCGACTTAAGGTTCTATCATCAGTGGTTGAACAAAGCACCCGATCAATTGCGATCTGGTAATCACCGATATGACCATGCCCAACATGACCGGGGATCGACTGGCCAAAAAACTCATAGCGATCCAGCAGGACATACCGGTTATTCTATGCACGGGATTCAGCAACATGATCACGGAAGAAAAGGTCAAAGAAATGGGGATACGGGCATTTATTTCAAAACCCATATTCAAACAAGATATGGCTGATACCATACGAAGGGTGTTGGATGAAGGATATGAGTAATTCTCCGCCAGCATCCGGCTTTCAGCAAAAAAAAGAATAATGAAGAAACAAGGATCCAGAATGTATCAAAGATCAAATCAAAAAGAGTTGGAAAGCAGAATTCGCGCCTTAAAACAAGAAGTCCTTCAACTCAAGAACGAAAATGAAAGATACAATAAGGAATTCCAAAAAGAGCTGATTCTTTATAAAAAAGCGGAAGAGGCCTTACGGGAAAACGAGGCCACCTTAAGAAGCCTTTTCCGGGCCGCACCCGCTGGTATCAGTATGATGGTCAATCGGGTGATCCGACAAGCCAATGATAGGTTCTGCGAGATGGTCGGATATTGCCGGGACGAATTGATCGGGGAAAATATCCGTCTCCTGTACTTTACGGACGCGGACTACGAATATGTGGGACAAGAAAAATATGCTCAGATAAGCGCTCGAGGGACAGGCACCATGGAGACTCGTTGGCGGCACAAGGACGGGGCGATTATCGATATCCTGATAAACTCCGCACCCATTGATCCCGATGATTTGTCGCGGGGGGTGACCATCACCGCATTGGATATTACGGAACGGAAAAATACGGAAAAGAAATTAAGTTATGAATTATCCATTCAAACAGCCCTTTCCAAACTATATGGGCCGCTAATTTCATCCTCATCCACCATCAATGACATCGCTCTTATTATCCTCGAACAAGCCCTGTTTTTGACGGACAGTCAGGATGGATATGTTTCATCTATTGACCCGCAAACCGAAGAGAATGTCGCGCATACCCTCACTGAGATGCTTAAACATCAATGCAAGGTTACCGAAGCCAAACAAGGGATTGTGTTTCCCAAGGCAAAGGACGGCCGATATCACGGACTATGGGGCCATACCCTCAACGTCAAAAAGGCCTTTTATACCAATGATCCTTTAATCCATCCGGCCTCAACCGGACTCCCTGATGATCATATCCCCATCGAGCGCTTTTTGTCTGTTCCGGTCATGTCCGGAAAAGAATTGGTGGGACAGATCGCCCTGGCCAACAAAAAGATGGATTATCATGATCGTGATCTATCGGCCGTTCAACGGTTAGCCGAATATTATGCCTTGGCCGTTAAACATAACCGGTCTAGGGATGCCTTGCGTGAAAGTGAAGAGCGTTTTCGCGTCTTATTTGAAGGCGCACCTGACGCAATCATCTTGGCGGACCCGAACACGGGTCAAATCATTGATGCCAACCCGGCTGCCTCGATGATGTTGTTAAGATCTCATGATGAGATCCTCTCTTTAAACCAGTCTCAATTGCATCCACCAGGTTCGGAATTGTATTCAAAAACCACGTTTCAAGAACACGTTCAACGAGCTCGGTTCAACATGCCATCGACCCCTATTGAGAATGTCTTTTTACGATCAGATGGAAGCACCATCCCGATTGAAGTCACGGCTCAAATGATCTATCTAAATGGAAGACCTCTTCTTCAAGGATATTTTCGTGATATCACCAAACGGAAACAGGCTGAAGAAAAACGACTCCATCTCGAAGGTCAGCTCCAACAAACCCAAAAAATGAAAGCCATTGCATCACTTGCCGGTGGTATCGCCCATGAATTCAATAATGCATTATCCACTATATCGGGCAACATTGATCTGCTGGAAATGGAGCTCCCTGAAAAAGAAGAGATACAAAGCCGCATTAAGCCCATGAAATATTCTACACAACGAATGGCCCGGCTGACCAACCAACTTTTGGCCTATGCAAGGGGAGGGAAATATCAACCGAAAACCATTTCCCTTTCGACTTTCATCGAAGAAACACTGCCTATTCTTAGGCATAACATCCATAAAGGAATCCGTGTGGAAACGGATCTGCCTCATGACATTCTACGCGTCGAAGTGGATACGATTCAATTGCAGATGGTTCTCACGGCCTTGATCTCAAATGCATCCGAGGCCATTGACAGGAAAGGACGCATTCGAATCATCCTCAGAAACCAGGAGGTCGATGATACCTTTATCAAGGACCATCCCACCCTCTTCCCGGGCTCGTATGCATGCCTCACTGTCCAAGACGATGGTAAAGGCATGGACGAAACAACGCGGGCAAATATATTCACACCGTTTTTCAGCACAAAATATCAGGGTCGCGGGTTAAGCATGGCCGCTGTATACGGCATTGTTAAGAATCACAACGGCTGGATATCCATAGACTCGGAACCAGGCAAAGGAACATCGGTGAAGATCTATCTGCCGGCCAGTCAGGAACCCATACGAGATCTGCCGGATCGAAAAAAGAAGATCGTTAAAGGTTCAGGGAACATCCTGCTGATTGAAGATGAAGGTCCTGTCATGGATGTGACTCGGGAATTTTTGGATATGATGGGTTATCATGTGATTTGTGCAAAAACAGGCAAGGAGGCTGTTCATCTTGCCCGGACCTTTGATGGAAATATCGCGTTGGCTGTTCTGGATATGATTATGCCGGATATGGCGGCAAAAGACGTTTACGCTTCGCTCTTGGAATCAAGGCCTCAGCTTAAAGTCCTCATTTGCAGCGGTTACTCCTTGGATGGACCCGCACAGGTGTTATTGGATCAAGGGGCCGACGGTTTTATTCAAAAACCGTTTTCCATCGTGGAACTATCCGAAAAGATTAGTGGTATGTTAAAAAATTCTTAGGTGATGACATCGCCTAATGATAATTCTTATATTGTTGAACCAATTCTTTCAACTCATCCGGTCGAACATCCAAACCACCCTCCTCTTCCATGCAGGTCGTATGGTCGATAATTCCTTTTTCCGCCAGGATCATCTTGATCACAACGGCCCCGTGGGTCTGGTAGATCTCCCTGAGTCGGCTCAGATACCCGCCGATCTCCCAGATCTGTTTCAGGTAATCGGGATAATCACTTTGGCGGCCGTTCATTCTCAAAGATGCGCCGGTGATCTTTTGCCACGCCTCAGGCGCCAAATTGGCACCGGCGGACACCACGCCACCCAGGCTGGGATGGATCAAAAACCGGGATTCATCACCATCATAGATTCGAAAATCAGGCCGAGAACTCACGGCCTTCTGGTAATTGTGTGCCCTGTCCAACGAACCTGAAAAGACAAGCCCTTGGATCTTTTCATTTAGGATAAGTTCTCTTAAGACACTGGTGCGAATATTGTTTCGTTTAAATGGGCTGCCGATATGCTTGATGAGTTGAGGATCATTATAAAGAATCACTGAATCCTCAATGCTGGAAATCATATCCTGATATAGTTCCGGAAGGCCCCTATTACTGTGATAATAAAGGGGGGCATCCACGAAAAAAACCTGACCCGTATATTTTCGGATCTCAAGTCGCTTTCGGAGCCTTATCAGCGTCATGCGTGTCTCACCTTCCGAATCTTGGGTAATCCATATGAAGACCGGCATATGGCCTTCCACGATTGACAAGGTCTTCTCCAGAAGCTGTTCCCTCAAGACGGGACCAAGGTATCTGCCTTCTCCGATCAATGGACTACCCAACAGCAAGGCGTGAACATGGGGTATCACCCTTTTCAGGTGCCGGGTTAGGCTCACTTCATCTATATCACGCCTCTTTGTCAAGGGTGTGATGAGATCAACGATGAGACCTTTTGGAGGATTTAGCTCCGCCATTGATCCGAAAATCCTCTCTTCCTAAGAGGTCGTGAAGATGGACGATCCCTTTCACAACCTTCTCTCTATCCAGGATAACAAGATGGGTAATCGCGTTAAGCTCCATAATTCCCAGGGCCTCCGCGGCGGTAATCTCCTCATCCACGGTTTTGGGCGAGGTGGTCATGATCTTTTCCACCTTTATAGAATATATGTCCATTTGCTTGGCCAGAGCCCTTCTGAGATCCCCGTCCGTCAGTATCCCTTTGAGTTTGTTTCGATGATTCACGATAATCGTGACGCCCATACCTTTGGAGTCGATCTCCTTGATGGCTTTGGTGACATCCGCTCCTGACGGAATCATCGGTATAAGATTCCCTGTGTGCATCACCTCTTTAACCTTGACCGAAAGCCGTTCCCCAAGGTTCCCGCCGGGATGAAACCGCTTGAAATCCTTTTTGTCAAAACGGCGAAGGTGAATCAACACCACGGCCAGGGCGTCCCCCATGGCGAGTGTGGCGGTGGTACTGGCTGTGGGTGCCAATCCCATCGGGCAGGCCTCCCTCTCCACACCTACATCGATCACCACGTCACTCCTCAAAGCCATGGGCGATTGAATATCCCCTGTAAATGATATGATTTTGGTCCCCATTTCTTTTAATAAAGGGAGTAAATTATTGATCTCCGTGGTTCGGCCCATATTGGAGATGGCCAGGATGATATCATCCTGGGTCACCATTCCCAGGTCACCGTGGATGGCCTCGGCAGGATGCAGGAAAAAGGATGGAGTGCCTGTGCTGCTCAGGGTCGCGGCAATCTTTCTCCCCACCAGACCCGACTTGCCCATCCCCGTAACAATCACGCGGCCCTTTGCGTTGAGAATCATGCGGGCCGCCTCCTCGATCTCCGGCCCGATGCGCTCCACCAGGTCAAGGATCCCTTGAGCCTCTATCTTTAAAACGTCTTTGACTTGATCAATTATCATTTCTTGGAAACACCGATCAAAAAATTTGAATGGAACAAGTGGCTATGTATCATTTTCATTGTCCCATCTCAAGGGTTTATTTTCTTTGGGTTTCGGTTGAAATTTGGAAAGGGATGTATTACGCTTGTGATGGTATCATAAAATTATCTAAAGGAATCAAAAAACATGAAAATCGAACAATTTCCGGAGGCAATAAGACCCTATCTGATCCCCACCCACGCTGGCCGGATGGAATACCAATGCCTGCGGTGTGACCACGTTTTTGAAATCGATAATATCCTTTACACCTGTCCCGAGTGTGGAAGCGTACTGATGTTGTATGACCGGAATTTTGATCATCTCAACGGGATCAGCGGCGAGTTATGGAAGAAGATATTTGATTATCGCCGCATGATGAATCACCCCGCGATGAAAGGCATATTTCGCTACTATGAATTAATTGCGCCGGTTATCCCCTTGGAACATATCGTCTATTTAGGTGAAGGTCACACGCCGATTGTGCAGGCCAATAATCGGTTGAAGGAGATGCTGGGTATTGATTTTTATTTTAAAAACGACGGGATGAATCCAAGCGCATCCTTTAAAGATAGAGGAATGGCATGCGCGCTAAGCTTTATCAATCATTTTGCCATACAGAATAAAATCAAAGACATGCTTGCCATATGTGCGTCCACAGGGGACACCTCCGCCTCCGCGGCTCTGTATGCCGCCTATCTTGAAGATCTCCTCAAATCCGCCGTACTTTTACCTCACGGCAAGGTCACGGAACAGCAATTGGCCCAGCCTTTGGGAAGCGGGGCCAAGGTTCTGGAAATACCCGGCGTGTTTGACGATTGTATGAAGGTGGTGGAATCTATTGCGGACAATTATCATGTGGCCCTGCTAAACTCGAAAAACAGTTGGCGTATCCTGGGCCAGGAATCTTTTTCATATGAGATTGCCCAGGACTTTGACTATGAAGTGGGGAATAAGGTGGTGGTCCTGCCCGTAGGCAATGCAGGGAATATCACGGCCGTGATGAGCGGATTCTTAAAACTCATGAAATTGGGTATTATCAACCATCTTCCCAAGATCATCGGTGTCCAGTCGGAACATGCCGACCCTGTGTATCGGTATTATCTGGAAGAAGATCCGGCCAAACGGAAATGGGTGCCTGTGACCGTAAAACCCAGCGTGGCCCAGGCCGCTATGATCGGGAATCCGGTTTCCATCCCGAGGGTCATCAAGGTGGTTCGGGAATACAACCGAATGACCGATCAAAAAAGGGTATTCATCGTGCAGGTTATGGAACAGGAGATCATGGATTCCATGATCATTGCCAACCGAAACGGACATATTGCCTGCACACAGGGAGGTGAATCCATGGCCGGGCTGAAAAGGGCCGTGCAAAAGGGGATTGTCGGCAAAGAGGAGATTGGTGTCCTGGATTCCACGGCCCATATGTTAAAATTTTTATCTTTCCAAGAAATGTACTTCCAAGACCGTTTTGACCCTGAATTTCACATCAATCCCCGGGAGGATCTTAGGAATGCCCCTGCCCTGGTCAAGCCGGCGGCGTTAAAGAAGTTTCCTGAACCCGGTAAACCGCTTCAAGGAGAGGATATGGAGCGGTTCGTCCAAGAGACCGCATCTGAGATTGCAAATTTGCTCGGGCTTCAAAAAAAGAGATGAATATCCTTTTTGTCTGCACCGCAAACATCAGTCGAAGTTACTTCGCCGAAATCCTGTTTAGAAACGAGGCTGAGCTGAATGCGTTGGATCATCTGGTTATTGCATCCGCGGGCACACATGCCCATGATGGTGTCCCACCTGATCCGAAAATGGTGGATTATCTTGCTGAGATGGGCATTCCCATCAAAGCGCATCAGGCCAAGCGACTTACTGAAGAACTGCTGCATTGGGCCGACTATGTTTTTGTCATGGAAAGGGCACATGTGGATATCATTTTGCGTCTATGCCCTGACGTAAAGGAAAAAGTCGACCTCTTGGGACGATATATGTCCGACGATGACTTAGTGGATGATATCATCGACCCTTACGGGAGGACCTTATTTCATTATCGGTTGGCCCGATCACAGATCTCCATGGCCGTTAGGAATCTCATCAAAAAATTTCTTTTCGATCAGAATGCTCAAGATACGAATCATAGTGGTTGACCGCACGCGATCTCCATTTCTGGCGAACGGTGAATCCTTGTATCTCAAGCGACTCCGCCGATATGCCCAGATGGAGTGGATCGAAGTCAGACCCGCAAGGATCAAAAAAGGTCGATCGGAAGAAGAGATCCTTTTGATGGAAGGGCAAGCGATCATCAAAAAAATAGGGAATCGTGGTTATCTGGTAACCCTAGATCGAAACGGCCGTGAATATGATTCAGAGCGCTTGGCCGAATGGTTGAACCAAACATCCATCCATCATCCGGGAGGAATCACTTTCGTAATAGGCGGGCCTTTAGGATTATCAAAGGAAATACTTGAGCGCGCCGATATGATCTTATCCCTCTCAAAACTCACCTTGACCCATGAGATGAGCCGTCTTTTTCTTCTCGAACAGATTTATAGGGCTTTCACGATACTGGAGGGGCATCAATATCATAGATGATCGGCCTTGAACCGCCGGTTATCGACTAATCCGCGGAGGCATTTGCCTCCAAGGCCATGGCAATCTTATTTTTGAGTTCGGTTAGGTCGAATGATTTGATTACGTAAAAATCAGCGGCAATGGATTTCATATCCTCTTTAAACGTGTCGTAGGCTGTACACAAAACAACAGGCAAATTATAGAATTTATTACGAATATCCTGCAGCAAGTCAAGACCGTTATAATCGACCATCTTGATATCCAGCACCACCAGATCCGGTTTCTCCTTCTCTATCCGTTCCATGAGCCCATGGCCGCTCTCGGCCGTAATGACCTCATAACCCGCATCAGTCAACTCCTCCGAGTAAAGAAAACGAATGTGCTCTTCATCATCTACGATCAATATTTTTGCCATGATTTTTTCTCCCTGATTAGTATTCGGTTCAGGATACCTCTCCTGATATAAAGCGCTCACTCGTTGGTAATCGTCATCAGATGGAAAGGTGATTTTTCACTTATAAACACAGGCAATGTGATGAATGTATTCTAATATGATACGTATTTGTATCATATTTTTATTAGTGCTGCAAATATTATTACCAATTCATCCGGACCCGGACCCCTTTTTTATGAAGATATTCCTTAATATCTTTAATCGTGTAATTTCCGTAATGGGTCATGGATGCGATCAAAGCCGCATCCGCTTTATCACCAACCAGGACCTCAAAAATATGTTCGGGGGTCCCCGCGCCGCCGGACGCTATGACGGGGATGTTGACATTTGAAGAAATGAGCGTATTCAATGTAAGCTCATACCCCTCCTTGGTCCCATCCGCATCTATGGAGTTGAGGCATATCTCACCGGCGCCCAATCGTTCCCCCTGTTTTGCCCAGGCCAGGGCGTCCAATCCCATGTCGGTTCGACCGCCATCCACCACCACCTCATATCCGCTGGGGATTGTATCGGATGGAGTGACTTTTTTGACATCCATCCCCAGAACTATGCACTGGCTGCCGAATGCCTGCGAACCAAGGGCGATAATCTCCGGATTCCGAACCGCTCCTGAATTGACACTCACCTTTTCCGCTCCGGCCAAAAGAACCAGGCGCATATCCTCGATGGTTCGAATGCCGCCACCAACGGAGAACGGGATAAATATCTTTTCAGCCACTTTTCGGACCGTCTCGATCATGATATCCCGTCGTTCACTGGAGGCCGTGATATCATAAAAGACCAGTTCATCAGCGCCCTCTTCATAGTACCAGGCGGCAATATCCACGGGGTCACCTATATCAACATTCCCCTCAAACTTGATCCCCTTGGTCAACTTCCCATCACGGACATCCAAACATGGAATAATCCTCTTACTCAACATGATCCTTGCCACTCCATTTGCAAAAATTGGCCAGAATCCTAAGGCCGGGTTGCCCACTTTTTTCAGGATGAAACTGCGTCGCGACCAAGTTACCGGACACCAGGACCGATGGAAAAACGATACCGTAATCGGTTTGGCCGAGGACCTTGGCGGGATCGGAGGGTTCCGGATAATAGGAGTGGACAAAATAAAACTCGTTTTCAGGACCAATACCATCAAGCAGGGGGTGTCTCCGCTTAAACGACACGCGGTTCCAACCCATATGAGGGACCTTTAGCCGATGGCCGTTATGATCCGTAAAAACTTCTGGAAAACGTTTTGTTTGCCCCTTTATCACGCCCAGGCATTTTGTGTCGTTCTCCTCGCTGGCTTCCATAATGACCTGGGTTCCCAAACAAATTCCTAGGATCGGCTTGCCGACGTGAAAGGCCTCTATTATGGCCTTGTCCAGATCCATGGCCCTTAAATCCGCCATGGCACTACCGGCCGCCCCGACACCGGGGAATACAATCCGTTCAGCCGACATGATCCTTGAATAATCATGGGTAACCACACATTCCATGCCCAAAAACCACAAGGCCCTTTGAACACTCGTCAGGTTGCCTGCTTTATAGTCTATTATCGCTATCATAACTCCCTTGTTGATTTGAAGATTTGGAATCTTCTTATATTCATGATCTATTTTCGTCAACAAAGAACTATTCACATCTCGAGAATTATTTAACATATATGCTGGGCTTAAGGTATTTGTTGAGATGAGAAATATTGCTGAGGCTCTCGGCTCCACCAGCTTCACCTTGATGTAGCCTGCCCATTTCCGCTGCCCTTTCCGAAAATATTTCTCCACTCGATGCCGCCGCACACCAGATATGCTGTTGACCTTTTGTAAGGCATTCAAAATGCTGGCGCTCCCGAAAGAAAAAGGTATGATTGCCTGAAGCAGCTGCTGTTTGCCTTCATGCAGATTGATCCCACACCCTTGGTAAACAATACGACTGAACCGGATACACTGTCTTTTTGTTAAGTTCATTCTTTGACGACCTCGTAAAAAGTCGTCACCCCGGCGAAGGCCGGGGTCCAGAGTCCATATAACTATTTGAAAAGACTGGGTTCCGGTCTTCGCCTGTCTGCGTGCGAACACGCACAGGCAGGCCGGAATGACAAAAACAGGTGTTTTTCGACTTTTTACGAGACCATCATTCTTTGAATTAGAAATTTTTTTGCGTTTTCATCATTTTCAATGTGTTTTTTCAGATTAGAAATATCCATGAATATTAACATAAATGATCATGTATAAGACAAAATCAAGATCTATTTAACTTAGCTATATGATTTTATGCGGCAATCCATATGCCATAAGAACAGTGGATCTCCACTCCTGCTCAGACAATCTAAAGGACGTTATTTGAACAAAAAGAGAAAACAAAAAAAATCAAAAAATAAAATTGTGCTGTTTACATCATAAAAGCAATATGTTAAGAGGTAAAAAGTTTTTCTGACGGGCTTAACCTATCAACCCGAAGAAATAAGCCCACCCAAGTAGATGCCTCAATCCTTATTCAATATTGAGCCGTTTTGAAGGCTATCATTTCTCGTCATTTTTCAGGTGAATGGATATAGGTTCGGGGCTCCAAGCGTATGGTATCAAAAAAAATATAATTCGATAAGCATTTCAATGGTTCTTGACGCGAATATGTGAACATTGTGGTTCAAATAAATCGTTTTGACATTTAAAAGTCACAGGGAAGACAGGAGATACTATGGCACTTACTAAATCCGAGCTTATTGAAAATCTGGCTAAAATTGAATCTACCAGAAAAAAGGCAGGTGAGATTCTAGAAACGCTTCTTGAGATTATCAAAAAGAAACTGGAAAACGGTGAAGACGTCTTGATATCAGGATTTGGAAAGTTTAGTGTACGAGAAAAAAGGAAACGGAGGGGAAGAAACCCGGCCACGGGAAACGATCTGATTCTCAGCGAGAGAAGGGTTGTGACCTTTAATTGCTCCCCTGTACTCAGGGATAAAATTAACTGATAATTGGCATTGACGATCGGCCAGAATATTATTTCATTGACAATGAAGCCTCAATCTTTTTACAAAGATCGAGGCTTTTCTTTTTGAATCCTATCCGAAAAAAAGGACCATTATACATCCAGAAAAAAATCTGGAGCCTTGTGTAAGGTACATGTTTTTTAATACACGAACTTATGCGCTCTGCCCTGATCCTTGCGCCCTTTTTATAGCCTTTTGATTTGGAGCCATCCAAAATATTGCTACGATAACGGCAAAGCCAAAATCTTTGGATCCCATGAATCGGGAGTTTCCTTCGTTGAATGAAGATCATGGCCGAAAATTTCAATTTGCATAAAAACCTTAGGGTTTTATTGATTCAAGATATCCTTATGGATATTGGAAAATTCACGCTGATACTTGCCGTCATCTCATGGCTCATGATTCGAGGAACCGAGGCATTGCATTATAATTGGCAATGGTATCAGATTCCGAAATATATTTTCCAAATCAAGGATGGCCGTCTGGTCGCGGGACCGCTCATGCAAGGGTTATCCAAGACCTTACAAATCTCGGGCATCAGCCTCTTTCTTGCATTGGCCTTCGGGCTGATTACCGCCGTTTTTAGATTATCGAATTCCTTCATCGCAAAAGGCTTAGCGCGCCTCTATCTGGAATTGACCCGGAATACCCCTCTTTTGGTGCAATTGTTTTTTATCTATTTTGTTTTATCACCCATACTTGACGTCAGCCGTTTCGCTTCCGCCGTCTTGGCGCTAAGCCTCTTTGAAGGGGCCTATATTTCGGAAATATTCCGTTCAGGGATGGTATCCATTCATAAAGGCCAATGGGAGGCCGCTTATAGTTTGGGGCTCAATCCTTATAGAACCTTTCTACATATTATCCTGCCCCAGGCCATAAGACGCATGCTGCCGCCGTTGACAAGTCAGGCTGTGTCACTGGTGAAAGACTCCGCACTTGTAAGTACCGTTGCCATTTATGAATTAACCATGCATGGAAGGGCAATTATTGCTGAAACCTATCTAACCTTTGAAATATGGTTCACCGTCGCGGGTCTCTACCTGCTAGCAACCTTAACCCTATCCATAATTGTTCATAAGATGGAGAAACGATTCAGGATTGAGGTGTAATCATGCTTGTCCAAAAACGGTTTTCGGGGGTACGGGGATCTCTTTCTAAATCGATAAAAAGGGAAACCTGCTATGGATGTTATTGAAAAACAATTACTTACATAATAAAAAAGATTAAATTGAATCTATTTTAGACTCCAATGAGGTCCATTATTTCATGAATAAACCAGCGGATTCGGGAACAATGGTACTGGATGACGATATTATAAAAGTTCAAAACGTGTTTAAGACATTTCCCAATGGGGTACGGGCACTGCAAGATTTTTCCACCAATGTCCACCGCAATGAAGTTGTAGTGATTATAGGCCCATCCGGATCAGGAAAATCCACATTGTTGCGATGTCTAAACGGACTCGAATCCTTCGATAGCGGCTCCATCACCATAGACGACATTCCCGTGGAGGTATTCCAAAAAAATCGAGCCACCATAGCCGAAAAAATAGGCATGGTCTTTCAGTCCTTTAATCTTTTTCCCCATATGACGGTTATGGAGAATATCAGTTTGGCCCAGCGAATTGTTTTGAAAAAAGGGAAGCCGGATGCGCGTGAGACGACGATGGACCTTCTCAACAAGGTAGGTATGGCCGAAAAGGCGAATGAATTTCCAGGCAAGCTGAGTGGAGGCCAACAGCAGCGTGTCGCCATCGCGAGGGCCCTTGCCTTGAGCCCAAAGGTTATGTTATTTGATGAGGCGACCAGCGCCCTGGATCCTGAGATGATCGGCGAGGTGCTTGATGTAATGAAACAACTGGCTCGAGAAGGCATGACCATGCTGGTAGTCACCCATGAGATGGGATTCGCCCGAGAAGTGAGTGACCGCGTGCTTTTTATGGAGGACGGCCGTGTCATCGAAGGAGGGGCGGCGGATCATTTTTTCACCGATCCCAAGAAGGAACGCACAAAATTATTTCTCAGTAAGATTTTATAAATATAAGGAGATGGTATGAATGTTTAGCTTGAAGGTGGTATACTCTAGCAGAGGTATTGAAGAGCTGGAGTAGACGGGGCACAGGC
>JAFGGA010000202.1 GCA_016930835.1 Deltaproteobacteria bacterium | reverse complement strand
CTGCTATTTTAAAGGAGCACCCTATTGCGAATACCATCTAAGATGGCCCTTGAGAAACAGGATATTTGAGATCATATCACGCTTTAGGAAGACAAAATCGGTTTTGTCGGAAACCATTTTGGAAATGGAAAAGGATAAAAAAGTCATTGAAAAGAAATACGAAGAGGTCAATTTCCTGAATAAGGAATTAAATCGAAAAATAGAACAACTTCAGGCCATACAGGATACAGGAAGGGCGATCCTTTCCATTCTTGATCTGGAACAGATCTTATTCACCATCATGAATACGTTATCGAATATATGTCATTTACAACGGGCGGTCATTATGTTGGTGAATGAAAATGAAGCTTGTCTTGAGAATGTTCACACGATGGGTATAAAAGAAGAGACCCTCGAAAATATTCAAGGATACAGGATTCCGCTGGACCGGGGAAGTGATATTCTCATCCGAGTTCTGAATACGGGACAACCTGAGTATATCCCGGACGTTGAAAGTTCGAGCCTGAAGCAAGACAATATCATTTTCTCGTATGGTGGACCCAAATCCGTCTATGTCGTACCCTTGATCGCGCGGTCGAGGGTGATTGGCGTCCTCGCCACCGATGCCACCGATGAAGATGGGATACCGGAAGAAACGCGGCAACTTATTGGAATCTTCGTCCCGCAGATTTCCATCGCGATAGAGAATGCGAGATTGCATCAGAAATTGCAGACGCAGATGTCAGAGCTAAAAAAAACGCATGCTTTTTTAAACCAGAACGAGAAGATTTCATTAATGGGCACGCTCGCGGCAAAGTTGGCCCATGAGATAAAGAATCCGATGACGGCAATAGAGACCTTTATCCAGATGCTACCTTATCAATTTGATGATAAAGACTTTAAAGGAAGCTTTTATCATCTGGTCTTAGAAGAGACAAGGCGGGCAAAGGGGTTGATCTCTGATCTTTTACACTTGGTCAAACCAAAAGAATCTCGGTTTGAAAGAGCTGATCTTCATGACCTAATTGATAAGATGGTTCTTTTTGTATCACCTCGAACGAATTTTAAAAATATTGAAGTTTCCCGACAGTTCGATATGAAGGTTGAGCCTTTTCGGATGGACACTGAAAAAATGAAACAGGTTATCCTAAATATCCTTTCCAACGCAGTGGATTACACCCCGGAAGACGGTAAGATAACGATTCGTACTCAGTATTTCAAGGATAGAGATAGGGGCGAATACGTCCGTATCGAAATCAAGGACAACGGGCCGGGCATATCCCCTTTTGATATTGAAAAGATTTTTGAACCCTATTTCACCACCAAACATAAAGGTCATCTGGCCAGTGGAACGGGTCTGGGTTTATTCATCGCCCATCAAAACATACAAGATCATGGTGGGTTTATGAATGTGGAGAGCAGGCTTGACGAGGGCGCTAAATTTATCATTACATTGGCTATGAGTTGAATATTACCACATCCATTCACTCCCGCTCCGTCGTAATGGTACATCATTGATCTTCTTTACATAGAGACGCCGACGTTTTGGGCGACGTTTATTATTTGAGGATCCGGAATATGAAGAGGGAAGTAAGCTGCATCAATACATTAGCCATTTTCTGCTACGCAAAGGCATGCCATATCAGTCCGGATATTTTGTTGGATGATCTGGATCCGGAGATCGATCAATCGGCTGATCCGGTTGGGTTCCTGTCGGATCCAAAGAATTGGGTTTCAACGGGCATCATTGTCATGCTTTTAAAAAGGCTTAAAACCGTTCTCGGCAACGAGAATGTAGCATTCGAACTTGGAAGATTCGCAATCGAAAATGGTCTTATTGGACATACGAGGATGATGCTCATAAAAGGTTTTTGGTCCTATAAGAAGGCATTGAAAAACGCCCAAAGCATTAATGACCAATATAGCAGAAGCAAGGACTTGGAGCTTGTTGAACTAAAAGGGAACAAGGCCGTCGTTCGGCTGCACTGGTATCCTCAACAGATATTGTCAAAAGATCTATGTTTATACAACCAAAGCATCTTAATTTATTTCCCGACCATATGGGGCGGCAGGCCCCTTGAGGTAAACGAAAAGCATTGCTATTTCGAGGGTGCACCATATTGCGAGTTCCATTTGAGGTATCCGTTATGGAACCGCTTTCATGAGATATATTCAAGGATATTTACATCCAAGACGATACTTGCCGCGACAATAAAAGAAATGGAAAGGGACAAGGCCCTGATCCAAAGACAGTATGATGAGGTGAATCGTTTACACGCTGGACTTAATCAAAAGGTAGAGCAGCTTTTGGCGGTTCAGGAAACCGGGAAAGCCATTCTTTCCATTTTAAACCTGGAACAACTTCTGAGCGTCATTATGGATCTTTTGGGAAGTTTATGTCGGATTCGTCGGGCTATTATCATGTTGGTGAATGAAAAAAAGGGTTGTTTGGAATATATTTATGGAAGAGGCTTTGATGGGGAGGTTTCGGAAGGTTTTAGAGAATATCGGGTTTCTCTCCATCGAATCGGCAATGCGCTGGTTCGTGTGGCCAATTCCGGTCAATCCGAATATTTTGAGGATGCGGTCAAATCAAATCTTCAGAAGGAGGATATCCTTTTAAGGATTGGAATGAAGACATCCGTGCATGTGGTTCCTCTCATCACAAAAGCAAGGGTGATCGGGGTTATTGCGACCGATTCGGTTGAAACGGAAGGCGCGCAGAGAGACAGGCGTGAAACATTTGAGATCCTTGCGCAGCAAATCGCCATCGCCATAGAAAACGCAAGGTTATATCGTAGACTTCAAGAACAAGTAGCGGAATTGAAACAATCTCACCTTGAATTAAGGCGGGCGGAGAAATTTTCCTTCCTGGCAAACCTGGCCGATAAATTGGCCTATGAAATCCAGACCCCAATGACTGAGATAGAATCATTTATTCAACAGCTACCTGAAAGATTTTACGATGAGGATTTCAGAAATGACTTTTATCAAAAGGCCTTGGAAAAGACCAATAGGGTGAACAATCTCATATTGGAACTTTTGGACCTTATCAAAACAAAAGAATCCCAGTTTGAATGGAGTGATATTCATGGCCTTGTTGAAAAGGTTCTGCTTATTGTTTCACCTCAAAGCAATGCCAAAAAAATCGAGATCATTCGTCGATTCGATCCCGACATCCCCTATGTCTGGATGGATCCAGATAAAATGAAACAGGTAGTCCTATGTATATTATCCAACGCTATTGATTTCACCCCGGAAGGCGGAAGAATAGAGATTTTCATGAGTGGTCCAGATCATGCGAATGATCAGAATTATATACACATCGAAATAAAAGACAACGGCATCGGGATACCCGAATCCCATATACCAAGGATATTTGATCCTTTCTTTACAACCAAAATGAACGGAAATATTCAGGAGGGGACCGGTCTTGGGTTGTTCATTGCCCTCCAAAACATTCAAGATCATGGTGGTACCTTGGAAGTCCAAAGTGTTGAGAAAATGGGCTCATTCTTTACGGTGATGCTGCCCGTAAAAAAGCCGTAGATTCAGGATGGAATGAAAGGAGATTTGTATTTTTTTGATTTTTTATGGCATAAGAATTGCAAATTAAATATCAGATGCGATGAAGTGAAGTCACCCTCCTTACTTCATTTCAAACCCCATCCCACCCTGCTGGGGCATTCGCCTTAGCAGGGCTGCTTTTTTGCCCTTTTCATGGATGTCATGATCACGTTCAAATCGCCAAAAAATTGACATTTGATTTCATTCCCTAGCTCGCGTCATCTCCGCGAGGACCTTTTCAAGCCTTGATGCCTCTTCCAAGATAATGTGTAGATATCGGCCTCCTTCCGAAGCGGGATCGACCGATGTGGAAAGTTTACGGGCAAAACCACCGACTGCTAGCAACGGATTTCGTATCTCGTGGGCTACGGCCTGAAGGGTATGGGTCACAATCTCACCACATTCATCCATGTCATCGAAGGACGGATAGAGATCTTCTCGAATCGACATATCGCCTTTTGTAACCTTTTCAGATATCTGACTCAACGCCATATTTGCCTTTTCCATAATAGCCATCAGGTCCCTTTCTCTGTCCACTTCCACTTTAAGATTATTCGCTATCTCTTCAACTTGACCAAAGATCGTAATCAGGATGTCACTGATCTTATCCTGTTTAAGGCCCAAATATCTCTCTGCTTCTTCATAAATCGAGTGGAATCTTTGTGACTCAAGAGACAGGATGCCGGAAAAGGATCTGGCAAGCTCGCAGATTTTGATAAGATCCGAGATCCCGGAGTCCGATGATTCCCCATTCAATGGACGTTGGCAAATGATAATGTTTTCGGGAAAATTCCAATACCGTAGAGCGGCTTCACCTACTTGTCGATGGTTTATGTCGTATCGTTTCATTTCCCAGACAAGGAGATTTTCCAAGGGTTCAAGATCTGGCAGAGCGTCTTCATTTTTACCTTTAACAAACAGGTCGAAAAAGATGAGAAAACCGATTTCCATGATAAGCCCGGCAACAAACGCCTCATCCGGGTTGACGGTTTTTAGAGATTCAGCCAAGGATTTGGATATGAGGGCACGATAGAGAGATACCCTCCAGAACGTCTCATAATCGAGGGGGCCGACCGTACCCATGGGAAAGGTGTCACGTAGGGAGATCGAGAGGGCCATAATCCGCAGGCGGTTGAAACCGACTTTCACAACGGCCTGGTTTAAGGTGGTGGAAGGATGCACGGAGCTGAAAAAGGCGCTGTTGGCCAACTTCAGAAGCCGGACGGCGAGAGGTGGATCTTTCTCAATGAGCCTTACCAGATCATTGGCCGAACTTTTTTCATCGGATGCCATATCAACCAGTTTCAATGAAATAGGTGAAAGGGTCGGCAGCGAATATCCGGATTCAAGTTGCTCTAATAATTTTTGGGTCCTTGGATCTTTCATTTGCGCTCCAGATATCTTCGATGTTGGCTTTGGTAAAAGATTTATTGGGACATCAGCAATGGACGCTTTTTAAACATACCCTAATGTTCTGGATATGAGGGTGAATAAGGGTGGTCTGAACGAGATCGAGATATCAAGAGTTCTAATAAAGGAATAAAATAAAAAATGTTATCTGCTCTAGCATGTCTAGATGTAAAATGATAACAGAATATCAGAGTAAAGGTCAAGAATACATTCATGACAACATATCCGTTCATCCATTGCTTTCCATGGAATGAATAACACCATTTCCCTTGCCCGAAAACGGGTTATTGAATATACTTTCTCATTCCATTGATAAGATTATTGAAAATAAAATATTCATAAGGAGATGGATATGCCTCTGACCCTCAAAAAATTACACTCATTTCATGGTCGAAAAGGTCCTCTGCTTTTGATCATTATGGATGGTATCGGGATTGGTCGTCAGGATGAGAGTAATGCGGTTTATGTAGCCAACACCCCCAATCTCGACAGGTTGTTTCAATCTCAGCTTTACACCCAGCTAAAGGCCCACGGTACGGCCGTAGGCCTCCCAACGGATAAAGACATGGGTAATAGCGAGGTGGGGCACAACGCTTTGGGTGCGGGAAGGGTGTTTGATCAAGGGGCTCGACTGGTCAATAAGGCCCTGGAGTCCGGGAAGATTTTCCAGACAGCCATTTGGGGTGAGATCGAAAAACGGGCATTATCTGGGGGAACCGTTCATTTTATTGGCCTGCTCTCGGACGGTAATGTTCATTCCCATATTCATCATCTTCATCTTCTCATTGATCGTTGTGTTCAATCAGGATTTAAACATGTCAAGGTCCATGCATTGCTTGATGGACGAGACGTGGGGGAACGTTCAGCTCTGGACTATGTCATACCCACCCAGGAGAAATTAACGCGAATATCCCGAGACAATGCAATGGACTATGGTATTGCGTCGGGCGGCGGTCGGATGAAAGTAACGATGGACCGTTATAATGCTGATTGGGATGTTGTTCAACGCGGCTGGGAGGCCCATGTCCTTGGTAAAGGAAGATCCTTTCGAACCGCGGTTCATGCGGTTGAGACTTTTTATTCGGAAGATCCGAAAATAACGGATCAATACATGGATCCTTTTGTTATCGTTGACGATCAAGGTAGGCCCACCGGGCTTATCCGCGACGGAGATGCGGTGATCTTTTTCAACTTCAGGGGTGATCGGGCCATAGAGATCTCCCGTGCTTTTACGGAAAAGGATTTCTCGGAATTTGATAGGGGCGGGCCGTTACAGGATATCTTATTCGCCGGGATGATGGAATATGACGGAGATACCCATATCCCCCCCAATTTCCTCGTACAACCACCGGACATTGATCGCACGATCAGTGAATACTTGTGCAGCGAAGGGATAAAGATGTTTGCCATCTCCGAGACCCAGAAATACGGCCATGTCACTTATTTTTGGAATGGCAACCGCTCAGGCTATATTAATGAAGCCTTAGAGACCTATGTGGAGATTCCGTCGGATCGGATCGAATTTGACAAAGCGCCCAAAATGAAGGCACTGGAGATAAAAGATAAAACCATCGAACTGTTGCGGACCAATGAATACCGATTCGGCAGACTGAATTTCGCCAACGGCGATATGGTGGGGCACACCGCCTCCATGGAGGCTGCCGTCATAGCCGTGGAAACGGTTGATAAGTGTGTGGGCGAGCTGCTGGAGGTCATTCAAGAGATGGAAGGGATCGCCGTGGTTACTGCGGACCATGGAAATGCGGATGAGATGTTTACGATTGATAAGGATGGCAGAAAAAAACCCAAGACAGCCCATAGCCTCAATCCGGTACCTTTTGCGATTGTTGATCCCCTGTATCAAGGGGAATATCAGATGGCCCACCTGGAAAAACAAGGGCTCTCCAATGTGGCCTCTACTTTGTTGAACCTATTGGGATATGAAGGTGTTGAGGATTATGACCCTTCCTTAATCAAGATAGTTTGAAATGTAAGATGTCCTGCTTATTTCATATTGAAATGATTGGGAAAGAATGCACCAAAAAAGGCATTACAACGTAAGTTGAAGCAACTTCTAACCAGTGTGCATCCAGAAATGCCCGAAATCTCCACTCTCCCTGACTACTTCTCCCAAAGGGGAGGGTGGTTATGGGATGAACATCAACAGAACAAGGAGAAAAAATAATGAACGAAAAAAAAGACAAAGCCGCTTTCATCTGTGTAAAGGATACTCTTGATGGCGCATATCCTTCTCTGGTCCTTGGGATTAACGCCGCTCGTCAAGGGATGGAAAGCAAGATCTTTTATTCATTTATGGGATTGAATATGGTTCTTAAGGGTGGTGCGGAAAGGGCCAAGTTTATACCACCTGGCGTTATGGGTGCGATCCCCGGTATGAGTAGCATTGCGACAGGAATGATGAAGAAAAAGATCGACAAGGCCAATATCCCCAGTTTGGCGGAACTTCAGGAAATGGCCCAGTTGGAAGGCGTCGAATTGATCGCCTGCAAGATGACGGTGGATATGATGGAGATTAATGAGGAAAAACTCATTGAAGGTGCTGTTGTTTGGACGGCGGAAGATTTTATGAAATACGCCAGAGATTGTAAGATCTGTTTGTATACATAGGCTGGATTGGCGTGATTCCATTTGATAACGCCTTTGTAGCACCCTTTCATCCAATGTAATCATTGGTGTCTAAAATATATTCAATTTGAGCTTTTTGCGTATTTAATTGATTATTTTCCAATAACGTCGAAGACAGGATAAAGTTGATGATCTCGTAAAAAGTCGGAAAACACCTGTTTTTGTTAATCCGGCCTGCCTGTGCGTGTTCTCACGCGGACAGGTGAAGGCCGGAATCCAGTCTTTTCAGATAGTTACACGGGCGCTGGACCCCGGCCGCAGTCTATCCCGCACTTGATGCGGGGCCGGGGGGGGGGTGACGAGTTTGTGCGAAACATTCAAGATTCGTTCTTATTGTGTGTTAATAATGGGGGTACAGGGATCTCTTTTTAAGTTCACATCATTTGTCGGGAGGTCATGGAACGGCCATTCGACCAGATCATGGCCCTGAGTCAAGGCAAAGGGCACCGAAATTCGGCACATCCGGTTCCAATCGCGTCATATACCCTAAATAGTCATTCCGGGTCGCGGGATATAAATTGGCGTGCCCCATATCAAAACACATGCCCACATAAGCGGTGTCCTTATCATCCAAACGGAGGATCTCCCCGAACAGTGCATTCATAGCATCCGGTCCGGCAAGGGGCGTATTTTCTATGGCAAGGTAAATGTGATTTTCCGCAAGATCTTTTATCAAAGGTTCAATCGCCTCTACGTAAGCATGGATGCCTTGATCTTCCTGTAGATGAACGTTCAGCAATAGCGAACCTCAAATTCATTGAAAAATGACGGGTAGCCTTCATTCCAAAACTTTACTTCTATGCTTTATTATGGCATAAGTTTGTAATACATTATAGTTTTAGATGTAATGAAGGTATTTCGTGTCGAGGTACATACAGTGAAAAAATTTTTCAAGATAACCCTCTGGTCGACTATCGGTCTTGCCATCGTCATTGCCTTATCCGTGACGGTTCTTTGGTATCTCTGGTCCAGCAACTTGCCTTATATTGGCTCACTGAGAGAATATAATCCATCCATTATCACGGAGATCTACAGTGATGATGATCAAGTGATCGGGCGATTCAGCAATGAAAAAAGGATTGTCATTTCTTTGGATCAGGTGCCCAAACATCTGATTCATGCGTTCGTGGCCGCTGAAGATGCAAGATTTTTTGAGCATGAAGGGGTGGATATTCAAAGTATATTTAGGGCCTTTATCAAGAATCTGAAAGCCGGTCGGGCGGCCCAAGGCGGGAGTACCATTACACAGCAGGTTGCAAGGGATCTTCTTTTAAAAAATGCACAGAAGACATATAAGCGAAAGGTTCGAGAAGCCATCCTTTCCATGCAGATTGAAAAAAATTTTTCAAAAGACAAGATTCTATTTCTTTATATTAATCAACCTTATATGGGTCACGGCGCCTATGGGGTGGAAGCCGCTGCCCGAACCTACTTCAACAAGAGCGCCCTGGAACTTAATATCGCTGAGTCGGCCCTATTGGCCGGGCTTCCACAGGCTCCCAGCAAATATTCGCCGATCTCTCATTTTGATAAGGCCAAGGCCAGGCAAAGGTATGTCCTCCAAAGGATGCGGGAAGAGGGGTATATTTCGGTCCAACAAGAAAAAGATGCATTGGAGAACGAGATCATTATTGCGAAGAAGGAAGATAATCCTTTTGAAAAAGCGCCCTATTTTACGGAACATATTCGAAGGTACCTGGACCAAAAATATGGTGCAGATCTACTGTACGGCGGAGGGCTCAAGGTTTACACTACTGTGAATCTAAATATGCAACACGCCGCCCAAGCTGCCGTGACAAAAGGTTTGTTGGAACTCGATAAGCGGGAGGGCTATCGAGGCCCTCTTCAGATCCTTTCAGGTGATCAGATAGATGAATTTATCAATGAGAGTCGGAAGACATTTTTTGAGAATCCCATTGCCATCCATTCAGTGGTTAAAGGTATTGTGACCCATGTGGATGATGAAAAAAACGAAGTCCATGTGGCTTTGGGTGAAGATTCAGGTATTTTGCCCCTCATGGAAATGAATTGGGCCAGAAAACCCAATCCTGAAGAACCGTATTATTCAGTTGACATCAAGCGGCCCAGTCAGGTTCTTCGCAAGGGTGATGTGATTCTTTGTCGTATAATAGGTAAGATTGAAGATACGGAGAGCCCTTATCAATGGCAGGTCTCTTTAGAGCAGGAACCTGAAGTACAAGGGGCGCTCCTTGCCATGGAAATGAAAACCGGTTGGGTGAAGGCCATGGTGGGGGGGCGGAGTTATTCCGTCAGCCAATTTAACCGGGCCGTGCAATCCAGACGTCAACCGGGGTCGGCCTTTAAGCCCCTTATTTACGCGGCCGCCCTTGATCAAGGAATGACCGCCGCCAGTGTAATCCTGGATGCCCCTTACATTTCCTCATTGGACCCAAAGGATGAAGAATTATGGCGCCCAAGAAACTATAAAGAGCAATTTTTCGGACCCACCCTATTTCGTACGGCTCTGATCAAATCCAGGAATGTGATTACCGTTAAAATTCTTAAGGAGATTGGCATCTCTACCGTCATTTCCTATGCCCGTCAGATGGGCATAGAATCCGATCTGAGTCCTGACCTTTCTTTGGCACTGGGATCTTCAGGGCTTTCCTTGTTGGAGATTACGACGACCTATTCAGTTTTCGGAAACAATGGTATGCTTGTTCAGCCCATTTTTATCAATCGCATCGAGGATCGAACCGGGCAGATCATTGAAGAGAATCAACCCATTGTTCAGGAGGCCATTCCTGAGGAGACAGCTTATATCATGACCGACCTACTTAAAGCGGTGGTTTCAGAGACCGGAGGGACCGGTTGGAGGGCTAAGGAGATTGAGAGACCGGCTGCGGGGAAGACAGGCACGACGAATGATCTGAGAGATGCCTGGTTTATCGGTTACACCCCGAAGCTGTTAGCCGGTGTATGGGTCGGATATGATGATCAAAAGCCTATGGGTTCCGGTGAAACCGGTTCCAGGGCCGCAAGTCCTATTTGGGTTTATTTTATGGCCGATATCCTCCAGAGCGAACCCGTCGAGGATTTCACCGTTCCCGAAGAAGTGGTCTTTGCAAAGATAGATGCGGAAAACGGCCTTCTTGCAAGTCCTTATTCCAAAGAGACCGTATTCCAGGCCTTTAAGAAAGGAACCGAACCCACGGAGTATGCCCCCATGCCCAAGGCGGCAAAGTCCGGACAATTTTCCCAGTTTGATATGGATTTTAGTCAGTAGTGTTAATTGGTTTTGTATATGGGCAATCGGATGGTTACGGTGGTTTTTTTCTCATGGCTCTGAACCTCTATTGTCCCCTTCAGCATCCGGATGATGCGATGCGTGATATAACCCCCTCGGCCTTTGGTTTTGCCCGTAATCAATCTTAACCGTTCTTCTTCAGTCATGGTGCCGGAATTCATAACCTCCACAACAGCCTGATTTCCTTCTGAAAATGTCCGGATGGAGAGGTCCCCGCCATGCATGGGGATAGCATTGGTGGCATTGTTCAAGATATTATCCAGAACCCGTTCAAGTTGAAGGGGATAGCATTTGATATAAAGGGGGTCCTCAAAAGGTCCTTCTTTCAGGTTAACATTTTGTTTTAACAGTTCCTTGATAACCTCCTTATTGATCTCAAAGCGATTTCTGCTCAATTCCGTCAAGTTCACAACTTTCTCCCTGCCGACTTGTGATATGCTCATCGCCATTTCTTGTATTCGACTGGTTTCTTCAAAAACAATATCAACATATTTTTTAATAGTTGCATTCTCAGGCAATTTGCACTCTTGCTCAAGAAGCTGTTTGAGTCTCCTGGCAAAGCCGGCCGTTGCAATGGCCGGATTTTTAAAGTCATGCAGTATGTCGTCCAGACGTTCCATGCGTCTTGCCGTCATAAGCTCGCGTCCAAGAAAGACAAAGATCTCGATTTCATCATCCGTAAATCGTCGCCTCTGATCAACCGCATCGAAAGTCATGAAATGGGTGACATCATCGCCGGCTCGAAGCGGGATATAAAGGATGGAATTGATATTATGGTTCGTGGCAAATTGCTTTACTTTGCTTGAAACCAAAGTGGTCTTTTGGGGATCGATCACCAAAAGATAAGATTGAGTAAAGATCTCATTGGGTGATTTCTCTTCGTAGTCTCTCAGGTTTAATATCAACTCAAAGGCGGGTTCCGCGTGGATGGGAAATTTTTGGCCGATCCCGTGCCGTGTAGCGTTATCCGGGTATCCCGCCTCAAGAACCACGTGTTCGAGATCATCCGCTACCGAAAATAAGGCACAGCTTTCAATATTGATAATATCAACCAATTCGGGGATGACACGGTTAAAGACATCTTTCATCTTTACACCTTCCCAAGTCCCCAGTTTCTGAAATACCTCCTGTGCGATGGCATCCTTTTTTTCATTCGTGCGATACATGGTTTTTATTTTTTTCCGTGCTATGACAAAGCTCAGTCTTTTGGCCATGAGTTCGGCTAATTGGATTTCCAGGGGTGTGAAGACCCGATCCTTTTCCGTGTAATATACTTGAATCACACCGATGGTATTTCGTTCGCGAATCGAAAATCGGGAGATCTCTAAAGGGATGGCCATAAGGGAGTAGGCGCCTTTCCGTTCAATGACGGCCTTGTCCGAGTACAGGTCATCTTTTAGGATATTGGGCACCAGACGTGTACGACCTGTTTTAACGACTTCACCGGCGATGCTTTTTTCCAATGGTATATAGGTTTCTCTTATTTCTTCTTCAAAAGGGTATGATCCGTATGAGAGTAATTGTTCCGTATCAGGGTCAAAGATGCGGACGGACGCGGAACGGGCCTCTAAGCAGTGGACCATGTGTTTGGCAACCGTTTCAAGGATTTCTCTTTCAGAGAGATCTGGATTGATTTCAATGATTTCATCCACTTGGCCGGAAAGGAAGCTGGTAAATTCCGGAAGAATGCGTTCACTGATCCAATCTAATAAATGATTCCATAGCTCATCATGAACAGGCAGCTCCTTTGCCCAATCTTCCTTTAAGATGGATTGAATCAGTTGTTTAGCGTCTTTCCACATCTCTTATGACATATTGAGTTAGGGGTTAATGGGAATAATACATGAAGTACTTAAAAGAGTTGATGACAAATGATATCATAAAAACGTCAAAAAGTGTCTATAATATTTGAATAAGTTGTCTGGGATGCCCTATTCCGATTGTATGAGTCATGTTCATCCAAAAAAGTTTTTTCGATCGGATGCCTATTGAAGATGTGAATCATGAAGCGCACGGAATATTTTTGTGCATTATCAATATGTTAATTCGTTGAGAATCTGATTATTCGATAGAAAAAATAACCAATAATTCCTTTCGAATACTTTGGATATTCGAGAAATGGGATGTTTTCTAAGATTCCAGGTCCTTTATTCCCCGGTAAATAGTATGAAATAATTCGTCTATATCGTTTTTTTCAATACAGGAAAAGGCGATTCGAAAATCGCTCTTTCCGATAGAGATACAACCGACGCCGTATTTATCTAAAAGATGGATCCGTAATGTCTCTGCATCGACGGTCTTTAATCTCAGGCACATAAAATACCCTGAGTTAAACGGGTAGACTTCCCACGCGCTGCTGAATTTCGGGTCGGAAAGGACCCGTTTTGCTTCCAGGGCACGGCTCTTCATGATCCTAAACTTGTCTTCCTTTTCGATTTTGTATTGAGGTGACTGGAAGGATTTGTACATTATGGACTGACTGAGATGAGAGGCATTGGAAATGGAACCTCTCACCGCACCCGCCGTCTTTTTTTCCAATGCAGTATATAGCGCTTGATGGTCACCATTCGTATAAGCGCCATAGGTGATAAAGCCGATTCTCAGACCCCATGCATAGTTTTCTTTGGTTGCACCGTCCAATTTGATTCCAAGAAGCCTCGGGTCTCTGTTGATTATATTTGTGAAGATGGATTCCTTTAGGACATCATCTTCATAAAACAGGCCGAAATAGGCATCGTCCGTAATCGTCAGCACATTTGTGCCTTTGCTCGCTTGGTCCACCAAAATATCACTTATGGCTTTTCCCTCATCTTTGTTGATCGTATAACCGGTCGGATTGTTCGGGAAGTTCAGGAGGACAATGATTTTCCCCTGCTTTGCGGCCTCTGTCTGAATGCACGACCGGAAGCCTTTGATATTAAAGCCCCCATTCTGGTTAAAGAGAGGATAATTGATGATATTGGCATTCCGCCTCACGGAAAATATCATATTATAGTTCCCCCACATCTTGTCAGGGAGAATAATCACATCGTTCGGATCAACCCACATGTCACCCAATATGCTTAAACCATGAGTGATGGCCTGTGTTACAATCGGTAAACTGATCGTGGAATCTTCCAATGAGGGGTTTTTCTCCAAAATGGCGTCCTTCCATGCTTTCCTGAGGGCCATCACACCGAATGATGGGGCGTATGTCAATGACTCTTCAGGTTCCAGCGATGTCAATGCCGTAACGGAAGTAAGATGCATGGGGTGACCTTTTTCTGTGGCCATTCCAATGGTGGCATTGAATTTGTAGGCCTTTTCCTTGGCTTCCGCGCTTTGAGATAAGATGCCCTTTGGGAAAAAAAGCTTTTTCCCGGCTTCAGAAAGCATCTCATGGACATGGGGATTTGCAGATATGATGACTTCATTGAGTTCTTGTGCAAGAGGGTTCATGGGGGGGTCTCCTTTGTTTATATTCGGAACGATGCAAATAGTCGCAATGCTTTGGTCCAGCTTGTTTTTTCGAGGCTTTGGAAAAAGGTCCAGAGCTCAGGGTACAGGGCACAAGGCTCTTAATAACCGTCTAATATCTCATGTGTCGGGGATTCGGTAGACAAGAGAAGGAAAGCCGAGCCGTCTTAAAATTAACGAGGAGAACCATGATCTGTCAAGTAGATTTTGATGGTCAAGTGAATGGGCCTCAATTTGTCTTGACTTGAAAAGCGACATCCTTATATATTCCAAGGCGATTTTTATCTTCAGATAAGGTCAACGAGTGTTCACACATAAACCAGATTTACTGGATTCAAGCGTTCGGCAGTCAGCATTCAGCACTCAGCCAAAGCTTTAAATAACAAGCAGTTAGCTGATGGCTGAATGCTCCAGCCAGAAATTGCGTATTTCTGCCTGGACATTAATAAAATACTATAAGGAGTGAGCCATGACGTATGAAAACATTATTTTTGAAAAACAGGGAGATATCGCTGTTATCAAGTTTAATCGACCCAAGGCGTTGAATGCCATTAATCCGGCTATGGTTGCTGAAACCAATGATGCCTTGGATGATGTTGAAGCGGATCCTACCGCCCGTGTACTGATACTGACCGGCGAAGGGGAAAAGGCATTCATTGCCGGTGCGGACATTGCACATATGGTCAACCTCTCGCCAATCCAGGCTAGGGAATTTTCAAGGAGCGGGCAAGATCTCTTTTTCCGCATAGAGAATCTCAAAATTCCCGTTATTGCGTGTGTGAATGGGTTTGCGCTCGGAGGGGGCGTTGAATGCGCCATGTCCTGTGATTTTATCTATGCCTCGGAAAAAGCCAAATTCGGGCAACCGGAAATCAATCTGGGTGTTATCCCCGGTTTCGGGGGCACGCAGCGTCTTTCCCGGTTGGTGGGCAGGGCAATGGCCAAAGAACTTTGCATGACCGGGTCCATGATCGACGCAGTTGAAGCCAAGGCGATTGGTCTGGTGAACAAGGTCTTCACGCCGGACGCGCTTTGGGATGAGACCATGAAAACCGCTAGGATCATGGCTTCCAAGGGTAAAGTGTCTCTAAAGGCCGCTAAAGATTGTATCAACCGCGGCCTAAATATGGACTTGCTGGATGGTTGCTATATGGAGTCAGATAATTTCGGCCTGTGTATGAGCAGCCCGGATGGTAAAGAAGGGATGACTGCTTTTTTGGAAAAGAGAAAACCTGAATTCACCGGGGAACTCTAAGGTGGTTTCGTGCTTGTCCAAAAATGGTTTTCGGGAATACAGGGATTTCTTTTCAAGTGCATTTCCCGAAAGCCGTTTTTTATTGATTTTGGACATCAATGAGGGGAGGGGTTAAGATCAAATCCGAATCCGATATCGTCAAAAAGATTCTTTCCGGTGATATTCGGGCCGTCGCAAAATTGATCAGCAACATTGATGACGGTGTCCCGGAGGTACAGCGGGTCCTTCAAGCCCTGTATCCATATACCGGCCGGGCCTATATCATTGGTATCACCGGCGCGCCTGGCGTGGGAAAAAGCACGCTGGTTGATCAGATGCTTTATCATCTCCGAAAACAGGGCAAGACCGTCGGCATCATCGCCGTTGATCCAACAAGTCCGTTCAGCGGTGGTGCTATCTTAGGGGATCGGATAAGAATGCAGCGGCACAGCAAGGATGAAGGCGTCTATATCCGTTCTTTGGCTACACGTGGCCATTTTGGCGGCGTCACCCATTCCACGCGCAGTACGATTGATGTTTTGGATGCGATGGGGAAGGAATATATTATTGTGGAGACGGTTGGCGTAGGGCAGGATGAAGTGGATATCGTCAAACACGCCCATTCCACGGTGATTGTTGTGATTCCGGGTATGGGTGATGATATTCAGGCCATTAAGGCCGGAATTCTTGAAGCCGGTGATATCTTTGTCATTAATAAATCCGATAAAGAAGGTGCTGATAGAACCTTGCGCGACCTGCGGAACATGATCGAGATGGGACCCCAAAAATATAAAGAAGATGGTTGGACACCGCCGATTATTAAAACAGAGGCCATCGCGGATCGGGGCGTCACAGACCTTTTGGAAGCGATTGACAAGCATGGCAGGCATCTCAGGGATTCAAGCGGAGATATCAACCTGCGCAGGAAAGAGAATAGGGCACGAGAAGAGTTGGCCGAGATGGTGAAATACAGATTGATAGAAAAGGTATTTCAGAGGCTTGTTGAAAGCGGGGATTTTGAAAAGGCCGTTCAGGCCATCGTAAAAGGCGAGAAAGACCCATACACGGCCGTTGATGATCTGGTCCTCCCAAAACTGGATTTATCGTAAGCCTACATTACAGGAAATGCCATTTTTCCCATTTGAACAATATCGTGAGATTATTCCGGATTTCTCTCTCTTTACGGATTGCCTTTTACAACCCTTTCCCGTTCACTTAAGGATCAATCGATTAAAGACCGAACCCGATGGGGTTGTGCCGATGCTGCGGGAACAAGGCATAGATATTGAACGGGTTCATGAAAATCATGATCTGTTTTATCATGCACGGGATCTCCATTCTCCCGGCAATCTTCTGGAATATTTCCTCGGGCATATCCACCCGCAGGCGTTAACCTCTTGTCTGGCCAGCGTGGCCCTATCGCCCCGAGCGGGTAGCTATGTCCTGGATATGTGCGCCTCTCCCGGGGGAAAAGCATCACACATGGCCCAACTCATGAGCAACACGGGTCTTATCATAGCCAATGAACTTTATCCCACCCGGCATATTCCCTTGGCGCACACCATTTCCAGGTTGGGTGTGTTAAACTGCGTCCTGACCGGATACCAGGCCCAGGAGTTTCCCCTATCACAGCGTTTTGATTATATCCTCTCTGATGTTCCATGTTCCGGAGAGGGCAGGGTGCGCTTGGTTGACGGTGTTCACTCATATTATTCTCAAAAATCCGTCGTCAGGCCCCGATTGCTCGAAATGCAAAAAAAGATCATCTTAAGGGGATTTGACCTGCTCAAGGAAAACGGTGTCATGCTCTATTCAACCTGTACTTTTAATCCCGATGAAAACGAGGCGGTTGTTCATTTCTTATTGGAAAATAGAGATGCCGACCTTTTTCCCATTGATGTGGGATTTCATTATGAATCGGGCATTACTCAATGGAAAGGTGACTCGTATGACAAACGTATCGAGCGGACAGCGCGATTTTATCCGCACCGGATCAACTCAGTGGGATTTTTCATGGCCGGAATCCGCCGGCGAGCATGAACGGCATGTGCTCTTCTCTTATCTTGAGGAACGATTCGGGATCAAAGAGCAGTTGTTTTATGATTATCTATTGCTGAAAAAAAAGAAAACCTGGTTTCTCGTCAACGATTCCAGATGGATCGATTCCGCGGCCAAACTCAAGATCCTAAAGGTCGGCATAAAGGCGTTTGAAGAAGTGGGTGCGTTTATCAAACCGACCACCCGATTTATCCAATTTTTTGGGAATAAAGCAACAAAATCAAGATTTGATATTTCAAAAACAGAGCTCAAAAAGCTTGTTAATGGTGAAACAATCACTGCAGATATGGATCTTTCAAACGGCTATGTGATATTATTGGTTGAGAATAGAGTTTTGGGTCTGGGCCTTCTGATCAATGGGGAGATCCGATCGCAATTGCCCATGAAGGAGATCCGTGCTTCGATGTTCAACCAAGGTTGATCGATTTCTTCGGGTATGAGAAAAAGACGTTAATCCCTTGGAGACCTCACCCCTGTGTCGCCGGGCGAACTTACGAGAAGGCTTCCGATCTGGAAAAAATACGATACCTCATGCTCGTCCAAAAAAGGTTTTCGAGGGTAAGGGAAGCGGTTTTCAAGTTCACTGCCCAAGAGCTCGATTTCATTTATTTTAGACACCGATGATGATACCTGAAAAGAAAAATATCAAGATGACTGCCGTTCCATCCGGCAGCTATGTGATTAGCCGAAAAAAACATGAGATTTTGGATGCGTATTTGGGGACATGTGTCGGTGTGGCACTGTTTGATCGAAAGGCCGATGTGGGCGGGTTGCTGCATATTCTCCTCCCTAAACCAATCGGGATGGCTATGCAGGGTAGACCTGAAAATTATGCGGAAACGGGACTTCCTATCTTTATTGCAGCACTGAAAGACAAAGGTGCTCTTCCGGAGAGGATGGAAGCAACCATCGCCGGTGGCGCTTTGGTTGGGCCCCTATCCGAGACCGATATGGGGCTTGACATTGGAGGGCGTAGTGCTGAGATCGTTGAAAGGATTTTAAAGGAAGAAGGGATTGCCATAGGGAAAAAAGAGATTGGAGGCTTTTTTAGTTGTAGATTAAGCCTCAAGGTCGATGGCTGGGAGACTCTGATCGAACCGATCGGTATTCCAACAAGGGCTGAAAGCCTGGATTTCGATCGGCCCACCATCGAGGCACTCAACGTAACCATTGATTCTGTTAGGCCCATACCCCAAATAGCACTCAAGATTATTCGTATGATCCATGATGGGATTCACGGGATGGATGAATTGGCCAGAGAACTCCGCCAGGATCAGGTGCTCACGGGTAAGGTGATCCGATTGTGTAATTCCGCCTTTTTTAATCTCAAGATGGGAATTGACTCCATTGACCGGGCCTTGGTGATCTTAGGGGAGATCCGGCTGTTGCGGATGGTGGTTTCAGCCACCTTGCAAGATTTCTTCTCACAGGATGCTGGTGGATATTCGCTTTGTAAAGGGGGTCTTTATAACCATGCCATAGGGACAGCCTTGATCAGCGAGCAGTTGGCCTCCATGACTGGCCATATCCCCATAGATATCGCCTATACCGCGGGGCTGATGCATGATATCGGCAAGGTCATTTTGGACCAATATATCGCTTCTGCGCTTCCATTTTTTTATCGAAAAACACAGGTGGAAAATGTTTCATTGATCAACGCGGAGAATGATATGTTTGGGGTTACCCATCCCGAAGCCGGGGGCATATTGGCCGATCGCTGGTCATTTCCAAAAAGCCTTTCCGAGGTGATCCAATATCATCATATGCCGGAGCAGGCAATTGAATTCCCCGAACTGACCCATCTTGTGTACTTTGCCGATTTACTGATGTCGCGATTTGTTGTGGGGCAGGAATTGGAACGGCTGGATACGACCTTCCTGAAGACTCGGATGGAAAAAATCGGCATGAGCCTAGATCAATTTCCGATAATGGTCGAGAGGATTCCGAGACAATTGTTTGAATTTAGGTAGTATACCCACCCAGAAATGCCCCGCATTCCCTCCCCCAAGCCCCTCCCGCGAGAGGAGGGGGCACTAATGTTGATGGTCCTCGTAAAAAGTCAAAAAACGCCCATTTTCGTCATTCCGGCCTGCCTGTGCGTGTCCGCAAGCAGACAGGTGAAGACCGGAATCCAGTCTTTTCAAATAGTTATATTGGCTCTGGACCCCGGTTTTCGCTGGGATGACGACTTTTTACGAGATCGTCAATAGTCAGACACCAATGATATATATCATAATATTCCGGATGCTTTTAAAAGATTGGTCGCGTTGTCACCACCAAAAAACTGGGTAATGATGATAATCGGTTTCCACAAGATACGCTCAACAATCTTTAGGTTGAGAAAGCGGTCAAAAAGCAGGATTCCAATAAAAACCAAGGGGACATATCTTCTGATCTTTTCATAGTGCCTGAATACCGAGCTGGGGAGCATATTTTCCAGGACATGGGAGCCATCCAGAGGAGGTATGGGAATGAGATTGAATAGTCCCAGGCCGATGTTCATGAGGATCATATATAATAAAAATACCAGATAGGCCTCCCATATAATCAAAAAATGCCTTATAAAAAGACCTGTCACGAAGGCGGCCGCGAAATTCGCAATAGGGCCGCTTAAGGCCATCAGGATAATATCTCTTCTCGGGTTTTTGAAATATCGTGTATCCACCGGTACGGGTTTTGCCCACCCGATATAAAATAAAAAAAAGCAGATCGCACCGATCGGATCAATATGGCTGATGGGATTCAAGGTAAGCCTGCCCGCGTTTTTCGCCGTGGGGTCGCCCAGGGACAGGGCCGCCTTTCCATGCGCATATTCATGAATGGTGATGGCAAAGAGGAGGACCGGTATCCTGATAATCCATTCTACAATATTAGCCGACATAAAGAAATCCTTTCATGGGGAATTGTGATCATATCATAAAATTATACTTTACAAAAAGATCCCATTCAGCGAAAAGATAATCATCTTGCATTCCTGTTCAAATTCGATCATATTTGAAAAAAATGGGGGTAGACGCCATGGAGACCAGAAGATCCGTTTTTGCAGGCAGTTGGTACCCCGGAACCGAAAAGGAGTGCCGGAAGGCCATAGAAGGATTTATTCAAGAAAGCCTCCCGTGTCCCGGAGATGGAAAAAAGAAGGCCGGAGGCATCGTGCCTCATGCGGGTTGGTATTTCTCAGGTAAATTGGCCTGTAATGTGGTCCAGTGCCTTGTTCAAGAAGGTATCGCACCGGATACATTTATCATCTTCGGCAGGCACCTCCGCCCGGGCAGTAGTAATTATATCATGGAAAAAGGAACATGGATTACGCCACTTGGAGAAATACAAATTGACAAAGACATTTCACAAAGGCTTATCTCAGAATTCCCGTTCCAGATTGAAACCGGATCAAGGTATGAACCCGATAACACGATCGAGTTACAATTGCCATTCATTCAATTTTTTTTCCCCGAAGTAAAGATCCTACCCATCGGCGTTCCTCCCACTATGGTTTCCTTGGAAATCGGGAGGCGCTCAGCGATAATATCACAAGAATTGGGCAGGAACGTCATGTTCCTCGGCTCAACGGATCTGACGCATTATGGCGATAACTATGGTTTTACACCGAGAGGTATCGGCGAAAGGGCCGTTCGATGGGTCAAGGAAGAAAATGATCGAAAGATCGTCAATCTGATGCTTGATATGGCGGCGGAAGAGATTATTCGAGAATCATTAAAGAATTACAACTCCTGCTGTTCCGGCGCTGCCGCTGCCGCCATAGCGGGGATGAAACAACTGGGTGCCAAAAAGGGAAGATTAATAGAATACTTAACCAGTTATGATGTGAGACCGGATAACAGTTTCGTGGGTTATGCAGGTATTGTTTTTTAAAGAGCGTCAATCGCTTGAGGAAATAATCAAAATTTTCAATTTATCAAGAAAGAAGATCGTTTAAAAGATGGACAGAAAAAGAATCAAAACAGAACTTTTAATTCATGATATCAAGAATCCTCTTGCCGTTATTGAAACAGGCATCTTATCGCTCATTCAAGGTGAAGATAAATACGGACGGCTTTCAGAGAAACAACATCGTATCCTGCAAAGGGCACTCAGAAATACGAAGATCGCTAAGACGCTTGTAAATGACATGCTTGAGGTGGGCCGATCAACCGAAGGGGTTATCCAAAAAAAATATTTTTTTGTGTCGGACTTTGTCCGGTCCACATTATTGGAGATTTTCGATGTAACGGATTACAAAACCGCTGAAATGATCAAAGGCTCTTCCGATCTTTTGCCATTCAAGGATTTACTAAAGCAACAAGGTATCTCTCTTGAAGTGGATGCAGATTTGTGGTCGCGGGAGGTCAGTCTGGATGAACGTAAGGTTAAACAGATCTTCAGAAATCTCTTGACCAATGCCATGAAATATCGCAAACAGCGCATCGTCGTTAAGGTGGACATCAAGGATGGATTTTTTTACGTATCGGTTAGCGATGATGGTGAAGGCATTGAAAAGGCTTTTCAAGAAAAGGTCTTTGATTGTTATTTTCAGCTTGATCAGGAAAAACATCAATGCGTACGAGGACATGGATTAGGTCTGGCGGGCGCCCTTATATTGGTGGAGGATATGGGTGGTTCAATGGGCCTTGAGAGTGACGCTGGAAAAGGAGCCGATTTTTTTGTCAAACTGCCTTTAAATGATTAGTGAGGAGGATTTAATGGATTTTATAGAAAAAGCAAAGATGAGGCTTGAACATTGGATCCATCATAACGAACACCATAATGAAGAATATGAGATGTTCGCGGATCAGCTGGATGAAGCCGGAAAGAAGAATAGTGCCAAATATATCCGAGAGATGATGGAATTTACATCAAAAAGCACGGATTGTCTTCGCAATGCCCTCAAGTCATTGGAATAACCATAGACAAAATGAGGAGAAGGATCGCGTGTGAAGTCCATGCATATATATAAAAAGATGACGAAGAAGAGTTGATTCTCGAAAATGTTGACGAGGTGGAAGTTGCCGGGGATGAGATCAAGATGGTTAACATTTTCGGAGAGGAAAAGATTATCAAAGCAAGGATTGAGCATTACCGGAACCGGGAGAATAGGTTTTTGTTGGAGTCGGCTTAAATAAGGTGCAGCCGCCGTCGCTAAAGCTATGGCGCGCCAAGAGGCGCAAGGTACAAGGGATCTATGTATGACAATTGACATAATCAAAAAAGCCGCGCAGATCCTTTTTGAATCGAAATCCACCATCGCCCTCACGGGCGCGGGCATATCCGTAGAGTCAGGGATACCTGATTTTAGGAGCGCCGGCGGACTTTGGTCAAAGTATGACCCTTCTGAATACGCCACCATTGATGCCTTTCGATCAGATCCTGAAAAGGTATGGCGGATGCTCAGGGACATGGATGATTTGGTGGCGAACGCCAAGCCGAACAGGGCTCATTTGGGTATGGGTGAGTTGGAAAGGATGGGATTTCTTCATTATATTATCACCCAAAATGTGGATAATCTTCATCAAGCCGGTGGAGCAAAAAATGTGATTGAATATCATGGCAATTCCAGTACCTTGTCATGTTTTGGGTGCGGCAGCCGATATACGGCCTTGGAAAAAAAAGGGGAATATCCGGCGAAGTGTCGATGCGGAATGATCCTGAAACCCGATGTCATCTTCTTCGGGGAGGCCATCCCTCAAGAGGCCCTTAACCGCTCCTTTCAACTTGCACGATCAGCCCAGGCCTTGATGATCGTAGGGACATCGGCGGTGGTTTCACCCGCCAACCAGATTCCCATCATAGCCAAACAAAATGGCGCGAAGGTCATTGAGATCAATAAAGAGGAGACGCACTTAACGGGGCATATAACGGATGTCTTCATCCAAGGAGAGGCGGGGACCATTATTCCGGATTTGGTGGTTGGGTTAAAGGAGATGATCCAAACAGCTACCTAGGTTTCAAATAATCCTCTAGCTGGATAATCTTATCCTGCTTTTTCCCGCTCATATCCCATGATCCTCTGACCTTTGCCTTCCGTATTTCATGGATCATGTTTTGAAGCTCAGGATTTTTATCAATGATATTTTGAATTTGTTGATTAAGATCCTTCCATGCGATTTCCAATTCTTTTATGTCCAGGTGAAATCCCCCCAAAGACGCCAAAAATGATCCCAAATAGGACAAAAGGCCGAAGTGCATTGTCCCTTGAAGATAATGGGGGCAATGGCACCATAGGCATATAGACCGAAAACCTTTTTTAACGGCCTCGGTGTGTAAAGTGGAATGAATAGCTGTTGGACCCTGATAATCGATGGAGATGACGTTCTGCTTGTTCAATTCCTCCAGTATTTCCGTATCGGATGCGACAGCCGAAATAAGGGTGTCTGTATGGAGTACGTTGTCATACATGCTCCCAAGACTGATAATGGTTTGAACGTCGATTTGGCGGCAAAGCGATAAAACGGAATCAGAGAATTGAAACCAGTGAAAGTTCGGTTCGGTCGTGTTGAGCAGAACAAGATCACGTCCGGAAGATGCTTGTCTAACGAAGTAGAAATGTCCCCCTGGAGGCTCAAGCCGTTTTAAAATGCCATCCTGAATATCCACGATAGGGCGAACATCGTCCAACTTATAAAAGGCATCAGCGCTTATTTCCCCGAATGGTTCAGCATCCAGTCTTTGGATAAGGAATTCTATCATCCCGCGGGAGATGTTGAGTGCATTCCCCCATCCATCCAGCCCCATGATCATCAGGGCATTATTCAATGACGGGATCTCTTGAAATATGGTAATGTCCTGCGTTTTGGTCATTTGAAACTTACCGCGGAATGGTTCAGCTATTTTTGTATTGACAAAAAATGAAAAAAGCCTAAATTATCATCCCTTAAAAGTCCATATTTTTCCAGTTTTTTTTATTTTCACTAGGGGGCTTCCGGTTGTTTATTGAGATTGAGGAACATGCATTAAAAAAGGCATGTCTGGAGATGATTGAAACGATCATTCTATGCCTTCCCAATGCATTCAAAGGTACGATCTATCGCGTTGGAAAACCGCCTGATCTGGTTGTCGAGAGGATTACATCAGGGATTGTTTCGGAAGATCGTAAAAAAATCACATGGGAATTGCCGGCCCAGTCTGAATACAATCCGCCGGGCCGACCCTGGCAGGACTATAGAGATGAACCCGGTAGACCTTTGGAGGCGATGGCCTGGTGTGTTGAGAAACAGAAAAGCTGGACGGCTGAAGATCCTGCGAATGATATCCGAAGCGTACGTCTGCAACTGGACGCGGGAGTTGAGGATTTTCAGCATATGGAGCCGGTACTCGCCCGAAAATCCGACCTGAACCTCAACATGTATTCCGCCTTTGAATACCCGTCCACCTATGATGGGCAACGCATCTGGACAGATACCGACTATGTGGTAGTGGCGGTCATCAAGATCCATTTTCAACCCTATACCATAAAAATCGGAAGTCAAGAAACCCGTATTATTAAAAGGCTTTCCCGATCGTTGGGGACTCAACTTTTATCATACCATTTACAGCATAACTCCATGAAGGCCATGCAACAATTGGCGCAGGACAGGCTCAACGCCTGTGATATTCTTGCCGATTCTTTAAGAAATGCCATTACAAAATCAGGTCTTATTTTTTCTCTCATGAAACAAGAGATCGGGTATTTACGGGATCAATGGGAAAAGGTTTTGCTACAAGAGTGTGAAGAGGAAAGTCTAAAAAAAACATGCATTGACGTGTTAAACAACCTGGTGATGGACCTTTGGGATGTGGACGAAGGTGTTAAAAAAAATCTAAAAGATATTCAAAACAAATTTTTAGATCTCTCTTTGACTCCCGAGCAAGGCAACAGATGGATACATATGCAGATAGAGGGGAGATGGGATGATGTCATTTCTCAATATCCCCAATATGAATCAAGGCGTTTTAGGATATGGCAGGAGATCGCTCGATTAAAGCAATCCCTTCAGTTCGGTCAGGACCAGAACATTATATCGAACTATCATAGGATGCCGAACGATTTGACGCGGGAATGGGTGGATATTATCTATTCTAATTTGGAAAGCTTTAATCCCCATTTTCTTGATCGATTAATCGATATCCTGAATAATCCCAACCTGGACATTCCATCCCGTGAGCGTTCGCGAAAGACCCTCATCCAATTGAAGGCCCTTGCCGAAACAATGAACCAATTGGAGAGAAACACCAATTTTCTCCTTCATCAGGTGCTCAACGGTAATCATGGAAAGAACGGGGGCGATGGCTTGCATCATCCCATTCCTCACACACCCATCGATGAAAGACCCTTCCAAATGCTATCACGGATTAAATCATTTTTTTGATGAAAATCTCTCTCATATGGTGTAAAAAGTCATTTTTGTCCATTGCGCCTGTAGCTCAGTTGGATAGAGCAGCGGACTTCTAATCCGCAGGTCGGGGGTTCGAATCTTCCCAGGCGCGCCAGTAATTTCAAGGACTTAGCTAATTTGGGCTTAAGTCCTTTTTGTTTTGGTATGTGGATTGGTATGTGGATTTTCTCCCATCTCATCATCGAAGATCCTCATTGCCTCGCGTTCCGCCTCTCCTATGGAATGCAGATAGATCTCGGTCGTTGTCCTGTTCTCATGACCGAGTATGCGCTGGATCGCCCCGATAGGCGTAAGCGCTCGATCCATGAGTGAAGCCCCGAAATGCCTGAAGGCATGAAAACGAAAATACCGGACATCGGCTTTTTTGCAGAGTGTCTTCATGAATCGTTTTCTATCCTTGTAAGGGCCTTCGGACCATTCGCCCTTTTTGCGGTCCCAGTAACGATGCCAGAAAACCCACGGTTTTCTCTTGTCCCTCGCCGCGAATCTCCGGGAAAGGACCTGGTGCAGTTTATCGGACATCGGAATCTTTCTGGGCGTCAGGTGTCCTCCCAATTTCTTTCGGGTAGAAAGAACCACGTACCGTTCATCGAAATTCACATCCTGCCACGTAATCCGATTGATCTCGCTTACCCTTCCCATGGTGAGGGTGATGGTCCACAAATAATCCCGGGTGTCCGGATCCGCCGCCATGATAACCCTTAAAATATCTTCCTTGGGCGGGACATATTTTATCCGCTTTTCCACCGGCAGAAACTTAATGCCCCTGGTCGGGTTTTCAAAGATCCAACTTCTCGGCGGTTCCATGCCGAAGTTGAACATGGCCCTGAGGCATCGCAGTTCCTTATTCGCCGTGTAAGCGGATGTCTGATTCGCCCTTTTAATCAGATAAGATTCAATCATGGTCGCGAGAATCTCGGTGCATCGGAGCCCCTGCCATTGTTTCAGCCATCTTCGGCCATAATAGATATGATCCCTGTAATGTCTCTCGGAATGGTATGCCTTGATATAATCAAGCCTTTTGTTCAACAATTCCAAGAAGGCCATGTCTGTTGGGATCGCCGTCTCCTTTTTCGGATTCTTTATCTCCTCCCTTCTTTTTGCTTCGGCCTGTCTTGCCTCTGTTTTTGTCTTGAACCCGGTTCGCGTGTACCGGGTTCCTTTCAGGATGAAGTCGTATTTCCATCCCTTTCCCTTGGTGAAATATGTGCTCATAGAGTTCCTCCTTTTTTGGAAAAAACAAAGAACCCCTGAGCTTCACACCGCCGAGTATCTTCCAATTTTTGTAAACCCAACTTTTACTCTTATGAAGATACGAGGCGGCCTCCTCAAGGGTCAATATAGAACTCTCTTTTTCCGTCGTCAATGCGTTCAAAATAATCTTCGCGCCATGAATATGAGCTATGCGGATTTAAAACGAGCTTAAGAATGTAATGGAAGATTATACTGAGCAAAGGATATGCCACGATGGTAACTAACTGAATTCAGCTATGTTTTGCATGAAATCGTGGCTTGATGAAGATGGGATGGAAAGAATAATAAAAGGAATCCGTTTCCATTAAACATGTAACTGTTCAATATCCATGACAAAAAGAGAGGTTCCGTATATTTGGACATTCCATGATAAAATGCCGTTAAATATCTTTTGATTTCAGCCGGTTAATTACTTTGGGAACATCGGGGTTCCCATAAACTTCCGATAAGGATTCAGCCTCCGGCGCTCACCCATATCAGGCCGTCCACATGATTCCCTGAAGCCACGAGCGACTCGTAACACAACCTGGCCGTCGTGCCCGAAGTGATGCAATCATCCACGAAGAGGATGGACTGGTTTCGGACATCCCAGGATTTCAGGGGCTGCGGTTTCGACTGCTCCATGCTGGCGAAGCGGCCGTGATTCATCTTGTCTGTTTTTTGGGCAAAGGCCGGGATAAATGGAATACCCGTCATTCCGGATATGGATCTTGCAAGGTCATATACGCAATAACGCAATGGACACCTCCGGCCGGATGGCGGCGCCGCTGTAATGCAATCGTAGTGATTCCGGATGACTTGTCCGCCGGTAGTTTGGAGGAAAGGGAGAAAATCCCTTGCCATCCTGTCGGTGACCAAGGGATTACGGTTCGTCTTCCATTGTTTGAAGAGATCCCAGTTGATGTTCCTTTTAAGACGAAGGGAAAAACACCCCATAAAGGCCCCCTTGTGATGGCGAAGGATTATCTTCTCCATGCCTTCGGGTATCAGGCATTGTCTTTGCGCTTGGGCCGGAAACACATGGATCATGGATCGTATCGGAACATGGGCCATGTCCCCGGCCAAAGAAAGCATATTCGGGGCGATCATGATGTTTCCCTTTCTCTATACGCCGGAGATGAAGTGTTGGTGAAAATCATTCCAGTAAACGGGGCGAGTCATTTCCCATGCCTTCAGGCGCGGAACCGTTGGGCGTCTTATGGCCGTTCCCGTTGCCGTTACCGTTGGGCGTGGGCAGGGCAGTGGATAACATCTCGCGCAATTGTGTATCCAGTTGCGATATTGCCTCGGTGTAATGCTCCTCCTCCACGTCCGCCGTGGCGCCGTAACTCAAACTCCATGAAGAAAAATTTCTCCCGATCTTTTTGGAGACCAGGACGCTCACCTGATTGACTTTCATCTCAACCTCCCTGGAAATAGTGAGCCCGTCTTGAATGCCGACAGGTTCGATCTTAATGGAATCAAGGGACAAGTCTTCGTAGATGCGTCCCCTTGTGTTCAAATAACACCTGGGACACAAGGTATTATCTTTGCACTTGTCGCAGACCTTTTCCGGATCGATGATCAGATCCAGATTATCGAAAATGACTTCGAGAGTCTTCGTCATTGGCCTGCCGAGGGCCCAGGCGATCCTCCTCAATGTAGCCGAATGATAATCGGTCAGTTCCGGTGTATAGCCCAAGTTCATTACCTCCTTCCTTATACGGAGATCAGACGTCAACAGTCTGAAGTCAGGTTGGATCCCTGACCTCCGACCTCTGACCCCTGTTGTTAAAACGGGATATCATCGTCAGGGATGGACGATTCTTCAACCTTCGGCTCCTGGTTCGCGGGCTTTGGATCCAGAAAGTACACTGAATTGGCCACGATCTCCGTAACCGTCCTGCTGCCGTCATCGGTTTCATAGGAGCGGGTGGTCAACCTTCCGGAAACGGCCACACGGCTTCCCTTGTGAAGATAGCTGCTCACCGTCTCGGCCAGGCCGCTCCAGCAGATCACCGGAAACCAGTAGACCCTCTCGTTTTGTCCATACCGTTCATTCACGGCCACCGACATCCTGGAAACCGCCTTGCTGCTCGGCGTATATCTGAGTTCCACGTCCCCACCGAGTCTTCCAATGATATTCACCTGGTTCATAATGAATCCTCCTTGTTGGTTTAAGGTTTGTAATACTTTCACTTTGAATGACAGCTATGATGAAATATCTTTAAGGATCTCGCGCAGATCCTTGTATCCTGACTTCTTTTTGAGAAAATTCTCGATCTCTTCTTTTATCTTTAAATATTTCGACTCAAGCACAAGATAGATCTCAGCCGGAATGAAATATTCATCTCGTTTCATGGTTCCCTCCCTTTGACTAAGCGGATATTTGATAATTAAAAATTCCAGATGACCCATTTCCCTACGGCTTTTAAAAAAACAGATAGCGCCGTATTAACCCTTTCTCCCGGGCTTTTGCGCTGGTACTTTATCGGTTTGGGAATGTTGAGGATTTTCGAGCTGAGGACTAAAAGGACGATCAATAAAGGGAAAGTTGATTTGAATCGTGACCCATTTTGTGTTGTTGGTACGACTTCCAGATCACGGTCCATTCGTGTCTTGAAGGAGGGTTGGAGATCTTGACCAGACCCTGTTGCACCTTGTAGAGCCATGCGCCCAGAGACGCCAGGTTGCCGTTGGCCTTTGCGATCCGTTGAATAAAAGACCGGCTGACAGGACCGAGTTTGATCCCGTCCTCAATCCTCCTTTTCACGATATTGTACTCGGTCCAGAAGACGCCGGCCTGATATTGATTGAGGTCCCGTTCATAGACCTCCTTCCCCAATGCGCTGACCTGGTCCAGGTCATTGCATTCTTTCACCTTGCGAATGAGTTCCTGGTACCATGAAGGCTGCCTCTCAACCCAGGTAGTGCAATCATCATCCGGATATTCTCCGACCGGATGATAGGCGTAGAGATCCTGGCCCGTGTATTGCGGTTCTTCACTCTCCGTCACGTCATCCACATCGATGTTTTCCACCTCGGCCAGGGCCATGGCCAACCTCTCGAAATAAGGCAGAGCCTTATCTATTCCTTTTGATGCAACCCATGATATGAAGCATTCGACCATCTTCCATGTGGGATCCAGCACCACCCAGCATTCCACAAGATCCGAGGCGTCCTTGAGACCGCACCCGGTTTTCTTCGCGATATACTCCGGACAAAGCCAGTGAGGATATGCCTTCAGATTCATATGAGGGGCCGTGACCTTTCCGGCCACGAAGTCGCAATCCTCAAAGATGATCCGTTCGAGGCCCGACATCGCGGACACGTGCCTGGCCATGCCCTCAAAACTCTCACCGTAGTCAATGACCTCGTCATCGACAGGCCATCCGTTTTCTTTGCAAACCTCCATCCATAACCGGTTGTCGTGAATAAATAACGCTGACTCGTGATTCATAAAAGCCTCCTTTCTGATGCGATCCCCTGTTTGAGGATCAGCGAAAGACTTAATTTCATAAAATGACAGATTCAGATCAGATTGTGTTTTCATGAGCGACCCCCTTTCACGCAAATGGAGCAGAAAGACCCGATGAGACCGTGAATGCACCGGGTTTTATCGGCCCGAGCCGGAACCCAGCGAAAGGCGCCGGCCCAGCAGCGGAGCCGAACCCAGCGCCCGGCACCCAGGGACCGGAGGGCACGGGGCCCCTCAACCGGGAAGACCACAATGGGCAGACCAAGCCCTGCAGCGACGGAGACCGAAAACCAGGACCCGGCTGAACGACCGGACACAAAGGCCACCACGCCCACCGACCCCGAAACCAGGGAACGGGAACGGGCAAAGAGGGCTGAAACAAAATCCCGGCGGGAGGCACTGCCAGAGGCAGGGCCCGCAACAACACGGCCGCCGAGACGAACGAAACGGGAGAGCCAGGACACACAGGAACAAGGAGCGGAACCGAGCACCCTGGGAAGGAAGACCACGGAACCCGAACAGGCTGGCTGACCACGACGGACCAGGGAACGAAGGGCGAACAGATCAGCACCCACAGCACCACCCGACCCAATGAAAAGACCACGGGCAAGGAGAGAACCGACCACCGAATCCACGCGGGCAGCCCACGAGGCAGGAAGGACGCGAGAACCGACAACAGCGACATGAGACATAACCAACACCTCCTTTCAAAAGAAAAAACGTTTTATTTTGAACAACCCGGAGTGGAGGTCAAAAAGCACCCGAAGGGCCGGAGCAAAGCGGAGGAGTTGATGGACAGCAAAAAATTGGGGGGTACCCGAAAAAAGAACTTGGGGATTCCCTTCATTTTTGGATGATTCCTATTGGATTATACTGTTTTGTGGGACTGTTCTTTTTTTGGGGGGAACCGATTTTTTACTGGACAGCGACTTGTTTTTTGGCCGGAGCGTAGGGATAATGGGGAAAAACGTTGGACGACATAGACCTTGCATAAGGCGGAGCATGTTAGGGGACTGGGCTGATTAGAAGCAGGGGACGTGGCGCTACGACGTATTTGCGGCTTCCGTTCAGGAAGCCGACGCCGGAGGCGGAGACGACGTTCAGCGGCGGAGCGAAGGCGTAAAGAGAACTTGAACAACCAATTGAGTTTCTCAGCGCCGGTCGTTCAGACCGGTGCTGCAGCAACGAGGCCATGCACTACTTCAAGGAGGGCCGTCCAGTCCCGACTCCCAATAAGTTCGCAAGCAAGACCCGTTCAGGGGCTTGCCCGACCCACCACCGTTCCATAGGCTAAGCCGACCCCGTCCAGGGGGAGGCCCTCCTCTAAGAAGATCTTATCCTATTTTCTATAAAAAATGTTGACTATCATCGGCAAAATATGCTTTATTTGCCTCGTCTTATCATTTTTACTCGTTTAATGATCTATAATAGATATTGAATGCAGCTAATTACTCCACTTCAGTGGTTCTTATAAGTTTCTATATAGCTTTGTGCCTTTAAAAAGATCCATTTCCTTTCTTAATATATTCGCGATTTATCATAAGTGAACTAAGTCGAGAATCAGTCCGCAATTAAAGGGGATTACCGTGATAAAGTATAAAAAGAGAGTGAGATATAAATATACTTTAACCGAAGAATATTTCTATACCTTGCTTCTAACAGGGCGTCATCCGTTCTGCTGGGAGCTTAAAAACCTGGCAATTCAAGTTGCCATTTAAAAAGCTAAACGTACACGTCCTGATTTTTTTCTCAAACTTAATGGGTAATTAATCTTTTATAAACAGTTAGAATTGAAAGGAGGAGAAACGAAATGAGGAAAGTAAAAAATGGGTTTATCAAGAATCTATATTACATTTGCTTGGTAGGTGTAATTGCACTTGGGTTGATGATGATCGTGGGTGCCGGTTGTGGCGGCGGTAGCAAAGAGTCTTCTCCCCCGTCATCGAATCCACAAAAGGGATCAATCTGGGATGAAATGTACTGGGATCTAGGCAACTGGGCATAGGCACTTACAGGTTTTATTTCACAGCCGCAAAGTAATGATTAACAAAAGTTTCAAGCTTTTTATATAGTAACCCAACTTTTAAATGAAGGATTACTTTTTTTTCCGGTTATACAGGTTTTAGGTAAAGATTATTTAAATAAAAGGAGGGCGTCATGAGATCATATAAAGTAAGTATTGCATTGATAGGAATCATTTCATTCATGATATCGATTGAAATTGCTCAGGCTGGCTCGGTCACCATACCCCACATATTTACATCATATACAAAGGCTGTGGCGGCTGAAGTGAATGACAACTTCACAGCTGTCCGGACAGCTGTGAATGACAACGACAGCCGTATTGCTGCTCTAGAAGCGACTGTCCAAAGTCTTATAACTAATCTAACTACGGCAGAGAACAAAATCAGTGCTTTGGAGTCAAATCTAACTATGGCAGAGAACAAAATCAGTACTTTGGAGTTAGATGTTTCTAGTTTGCAGGCACAGATAGAACCCCTCGTTCCCTTGGGGCCATATGTGAGCATTGATAACAACACGATTAATGGTCTTGCCGGACCCCATGTGATTTTCACAGGCGCTAATGTTCACATCCGAAGCGGCTCCGGCGAAACCGATGATGGAAATAATCCACTCGGCCTTGGCAACTTGATAATAGGATACAACGAAGAGAGAACTACTCCAGTTGTCGGTCGTGGTGGTTCCCATAACCTGGTAATAGGTCAATCTCATGAATTTTCAAGTACTGGTGGGCTGCTGGCAGGAACTCAAAATACCGTTAGCAGTCCCGGTTCAAGCGTAAGCGGAGGCTATGATAACGTTGCCAGCGGCCAGTATGCCAGTGTAAACGGTGGTGCCGCTAACAATGCCAGCGGTCCGAATTCCAGCGTAGGCGGAGGCATAAGTAACATTGCAAGCGGCCAGTATGCCAGTGTAAGCGGCGGCACTGGTAACATTGCCAGCGGCCACTATGCCAGTGTAAGCGGCGGAAGTCGTAACAGCGCCCTTGGAAATATGTCCAGCGTCAGCGGAGGAGAATACAACACGGCTAGCGGAACCTATTCAAGTGTCAGTGCTGGCGGCAACAATATAGCCAGCGGCAATTGGTCAAGCGTCAGCGGAGGCGGATACACTTCAAATGAATATGGGAATACGGCCAGCGGCAGGCTTTCCAGCATTAGTGGAGGCATAGCTAACATTGCAAGTGGCTATTACTCAAGCGTCAGCGGAGGAAGTACTAACAGCGCCCTTGCTGTAAGCGCCAGCGTTAGTGGAGGTGATGGAAACACGGTTGAGGCAACTGCTAGTGACGGAAGTGTCAGCGGAGGCCATAATCGTCATGTTGCTGATGTTTATGATTGGGCGGCCGGCGGCCTGTGGCAGGATAACTAACGGCCGACTCATAAACTCAACCTTGGCAAATTGGGGCGCTTTTTTCGTTCGGCGTTCGACAGGCTAAGCCGTCTCCATCCAGGGGGCGGCCCTCCTCTAACGACATTATCCTGTTTTTTTTAAATAACCTGGACTATCATAGGCTAAATATGCTTTATTGGCGCTGTCTTATCATTTTTACTAGTTTAATGATCTATTATAGATATTGAATGCAGCAAATTACTCCACTTCAGTGGTTCTTATAAGATTTTATATAGCTTTCGTATTTTTAAAATAGTCCAAATCATAAGTATCTTAAATTCATCATTTTCATTTTCTCAATTAATACTTTGGAGCAATTTCAAGAGGTAAGACCATGGGAAACGAAATAGGCCAAAAGATATTCAATTATATTGCCCTACTTAAAAAGACCAATGATGAACTCGTCAACACGTTAAAGGAATGTGTAAAGCTCCTGGACCAGTTTATAGAATCGGTTCCCGATCCTGAAGGTTGGCGAAACCTTATGGAAGTATTCAAAGAAACAATCCAAATTGGTGAACGAATGACAGTAGAAAAAACACTACATTAAGATATATCGAAATGAAGTTAAGAATCTTGCTCTATATCATAATTATTTTCCTTATCTCCTCTTTTATTTCTATCCCTGTCATGGCTGAAGAGAATTATTGTTTCGATCCTGATTCATGGCAAGAATGGGAAAATCTTTCCAGTAAATACCCGGATGATATGGATATCCAGACCCTTCACGCTCTCCGGCTTGGCTTATGCGCTAAAGTTGAAAGGGGAGATATTACAGTACAGCAGGCTACAGATATTTTTGAAAATGCAAGGAATGCCATTATCAATAAGAAAAAGGTTGAAGAGCTTAAAAAGAAAGGGGGTATTTAATGGCAGATAGAATGGATAACAAAGAGATACTGACTATTGAAGAAGCGGCTGAATACTTGTCTCTAGGGAAGCGGAGCATTTATAAACTCATTAAGACAAAAAAGATTCCGCATAAAAAAATCCTGAACAAATTCCGATTCCTTAAGGCAGAGTTGAGAGATTGGGTGGGGAATGTGAAGTAGTTGGCCATAAAACTTCACATTTACATCCTGGACAATATTGGAGAGCGAAAATGGTAACAAATGAAGATATAAAGGAAATTGAGCATATTTCAATGGTAGATGTGCGTTCCCACTATGATAGTAGAATAGAAATTCACAAGATACTAAAAAATCGCTTATTAAATGGAGACGTTCAAGGATATGTTAATTTAGCCTTAGGAATTGAAGATCCTAAAGGAAACTATAGTGCTGATGAATACAAGTTGGGGCCTCAAATATTATCTGAGAGCACCCCATCTGCTGTATTTAGGTTAGCTCAGGAATTATTTTCATGTCATTCAGTTACTCAGATACCGAAAATTATATACGATTCAAATATAACGTATCTTAAAATTAGTGTTGGATCTGAAATGGCTACAATGCTAAGGCCTGATTATTTTTGGGTCGGCAACGTTAGGACAATATGGGCGAGTTTGCTCATCAAACACAAATGGAATTATGATAAGGCTGATAAAGAGCTAGAATTGTACAGAGACAATGATATTTTATCAGAAATGGCCTATCCAAAATGGCGAGATATATACTTGTCATTGGAACCAAATTTAGACAAACTTATAGCAATAGGTAATAGATATGCTTCAAAAGTTGGTGTGAAGGCAGGTAAGATGAAATACCTATGGGCAGATGCTATCGCAAATGCTTTGTATGAATATAAAGGTGATGACTGATAACAGTAAAAAGAGTCGTCCAACCTTTCAGTTCACCAAACAGATATTTCAATTTCATCTAAATTCCTAATGAACATCCTATATACCTCTTACCCCCTATAATCCCCCTTTCTCCTTACCTTCCACTTTGGCATTACGATGGTGTCTGTTTTCTTGATTTTAAATATTCGGTGATGTAAGTCCCTAAAACCAAACGGGTATTGATACTGGAATACCAATCTTTCATGAAGAATTGAGGAAAATATTATTAAAATGATTGTGAACTATTGACTTTTCAGAGCCCATGCTTATATTAATATTAGTAATAGATTAATTGCCCCAGATTCAATATATACTATTAAACCAAGAGATGGCCAAAGGCCTACAACGGTTATACTCAAAAAGGGATTCTGCGGCGGCAATTAACTAAAGGCTTCTTGGATGTGCGTTGATGTAAAAAACGGCATCAGAGGAATCCAAATTTAAGAGCAGGGACAGAAAACGCCTCTGCTCTTTGTTTTTGATCCCCAATATTTATAGATATCCTTAAATCCTTACCCCCCTATAATCCTATAATCCCCCTTTCTCCTTACCTTCCGCTCTTTCCTGACGATACGTCTGTTTTTTTGATTTATTAAAGATAGGGTAAAAGTGTGGTTTGCTTATTATGATTTTCCTATGGACCAGAGCTCTTCGAACTTGGATGAGAAGGGTTGGATGAGGGCTGGATCGTCCGTAACGAAAATGAATTCATGATTCCTGTAATTGGCATCGTTCGTGAGGTTGGCGCTGCCGGCGATGAGTTTTACTCCATCTATCAGGATGAATTTACTGTGCATGGAGCCGCCTCTTACTTTGATAGTCTTGACCTCGATATCATTCTTTATAAGAAATTCGTCATATGAATACCTGGACCTTGCTACGTTGGCGTCGATGATCATCCTGACGGCGACGCCTTTTTTACGGACCTTGACCAGGGCATTGGCCACCGTCTTTGAGCCGATAAGGAAGACGACGATGTCAATGGATTTGAGCGCCGAATCAAATTCATCCATGATGTAACTGATGATCCTGTCTTCAGGGGAGAAGAGTACTTGTGGTTGGTCTTTCATGGTAACCTCTTTTTTTGATGGGATTAACAGGATTGACATGATCAAAACACCTTGTGATTTTTTTTCTCGCAGAGAAAGCAGGGCCACAGAGCTCTAAAGATCGATTGTCTTTAATTCGTTAAAAGCTTTATGAGAAGTGCCTCTGGGTATGAAAATAAACCAGTTTGTTGTCATCACCACAGGCACTTCATATTAGATCCCGATCTTTTATCGGGATCTCCGCAATGCGGAAGCTTTTAAGCGAATTTTGAGATATCCTGAAAATTCTGTATATCCGGTCTGAAAACCCTCTGTGCCTTCAGTGAACTCTAACGACCGTAGGGAGTGAGCGAGAGTTAATTTTTTTACAATTTCTCTTAAATAATTATAGCATCCGTCCTGACAATAAAGATCCTGTGTATCCTGTACATCCAGTCTAAAAACCTCCGTGCCCTCAGTGAACTCTAACAACTGCAAGGAGTGAGCGAGAGATTAAAGGGGGGAAACCGAAAATTCGATCTCCCCCCTTCCTGGGATGAGGAGGAACATCACCAGGGGAAAGATTATTTTTTCTTCTTGGGGAGCTTTTTCTTCACTTCAGCCTTTTTTGCCTTGGCCTTCGCGATGAAGGTCCCCTTCATCATTCCTTCCTTCAAAGGCTTGCCAGCCTTGAATCCGATCCGGACACCCGGCGCAAAGGTAACCTTTTCCCCGGTCAAAGGATTGATTCCGTCCCTTTCCGCCACAGCCTTTGCCTTGAATGAGCCGAAACCCGGGATCTTAACCGTGCCGGTCCTTATCAAAACCTGCTTGATCAATTCCAAGAGAATACCCAGGTAATCACCGGCACTTCGCTTCGGGATATTGGCCTTTTTCGAAAACTTGGTAATCAACTCTTCTCTGCTTGACATATCTTCTCACCTCCTTTCTCTTGAATTTCACCACCCATTCCCCTTCGACTTCGCTCAGGGTCACTTGAGACTCAGGGAAATCAGAGGAATGCTATCGATCGCTTGAAGTCCCCGGCGAGCGGGGCATCTCAATGTGGAAACATTGAGACACATGGAGAAAGTGTTATGGGAAAAATATGCTCGTATATTTTTACCTTGGCAGCTTTCCCCATGCTTAAAGCGATCTTCTATCATCTTGTGAATCCGGTACATCCTGTCTAAAAACTCCGTACCTGAAGTGCCCCTCTCTATTCATTAAAATTTGCTCTTTTCCAAGTCCCGTCCAAGACGGGACGTTTTATAAAATCGCATAGCGATTTTATTATTTGAAAAACTGAATCACGATGGTCAGGATAGAGACGATGGCCCCTCCCGCCATGCCCAGTCCTATGGCTATTCCGCGGGTCCTGGCGATCGATGTCGATAGTCTCTCAAGATTTAATCCAATCTTGTGAATGGTTCGTTTCATAGATCTCAACTCTACGTCGTGCTGTGAGAGCCTCACATTGAATTCCGCCATGGAACACCGGAGCTTTTCCTCAATGTCGAAATGCTTCTTATGAAGTTCCGCGGCCCAATCCTTGTTTTCGGCCAAGGCCTTGAATATGGTCTTTGTCTGCTCCTCAATACGGGCAATGGCCTTCTTGATCTCAATGATGCATGTTTCTAAATTGATGTTCGTCATGGGTCTCCTATAATCCTGTCAGATAGACTCTACGACTCCGTACTCTCTGCGAGAGATCAGATACTTTTCCAGGAACTCTCCCCATTTACAATCCCGGTAAAAATCCAGGTCACAGTATTTCGGATTTACTTCTGATAGAGGGAAACAGATGGATAACCCATGGGTGTGTTTTAGTCTTCTCCCCAAGTGACGTTGGTAGATCACGGCCTGCTTGGTACCCGGCTTCAATGACATGAGGAGTTTATCGGCCTTTTCCTTGATCACTTCTCGATCGCATCCATTACCAATCAGCTGGACAAACCGGTAAAGATCAATGTAATTACCGTAGAAGAACTCGGGACTGTTTTCACGTGCATACAAGATAACTTTCAAGACCTCTTCATCTTCAAGACTCATAATGAGTTCTTGAGACAACTCATCCAGCCGAAAAACCACATTGTCGATCTTGTAAAGGTTGAGGACCGATTGAGTGACGTCCTCTCTTTTTTCTCGGTAAGAACTGATGTATTCTTTCGCGATGTATCTGCCCACAGTAGCGGTGCCGAGCCTGGGTCTGTTTTTGAGGATCTCCAAGACTTGATCATAAGGCCAGCCTTCAAAGGGCTCCTCTTCTTCCGACCCAACCGCGATCTTGACCGAATCCCTGAGTTGATAGGCTACTTCCACCATGGCCATGAGGCAGGCATCCATGCCCAGGATATCGATCTTGTCTCCTCTTTTCTGAGAAACCCTGGAAAGAACATTCTTGAGTTCCTGATTGTCAAGAGAATCTCCACCGAAGGAATCGTCATAGGCGATGTTTCGCTTTGCCCTCTCGGGTTCGTCCCACCATCCACCGCCATGATTCCAGATCACCAGGGCATAACGGAAAGCAGGATATCTCTCCATGCCCCATAGAATGAATTCTTCCAAGACTTGCGGATCACCGGTATTGGTCTCATCAAATATTTCGATACAATCCTTATGATATCCACCGCCTTCGGTGATATAAAACCGCCTG
>JAFGGA010000201.1 GCA_016930835.1 Deltaproteobacteria bacterium | reverse complement strand
TAGAAGATACTATTAGAAAAATAAACAGTTATATAAATTTATACGCGATGACATTATGTGGTCTCCTTTCGATAGGAGTAACTGGATTCTTAGTTTATTTTTATTTCGGTGGTGTGAAGGATTCTTTAATTCCTCTATCATTTTTTACTTCTGCAGGTTTTGGTTTCATATTGGCGTATTCTTTTGATCCTGATTTTGGTTATAAATATAAAAAACAAATTAGACAGGAAGACCAAAAAAACCAATAGGGATCAAACCTTCATTCTTGACAGATTAGTCAGATAGCAAGCAATATAAAGGCAGTTGAGATTTTTTCTTAGCAGAAAATAGGGGACGTTGTTGAAAAGCGTGACAAACTCTGGTAAAGTCTTTCTATATGACTCCAAAATAAAAATAATCAAGATGGTAGAAAGATATGCCAAGACAAGCAAGGCTGGATTCGCCGGGGACTTTTCATCATGTTATCCTTCGTGGGGATAGAGAAGAGAACATCGTTGATGATAAATATGACCGCGCCAATATGGTGACCAGGCTCGGAGAGCTTGCTGAAGAAACAAAGACATCCATCTATTTGTGATGAGAGAATCCTGGGCCCAGGACGAAGTTGTAGAACGTATTATCAGTGAGGCGGATAAGCGAATGAAAAATCAGATTTCGATTGATGAGCGAAAAATCAGGGCGGATCGAAAAATCATTGATGTTTGCCGGAAAGAAAATGTCAATATTTTGGAATCAAGGGGTGGGAGTCGTCGAGGTCGGCTCTCTGAAGTAGGAGCGGAACTGGCAAAAGCATTAGTAAGGCGTCATGGTCTTACATTTGCCGAAACAGCCCGCTAATTGGGCGTCTCCACTTCTGCCATTTCAAAAATATTTACGAGAAACAAAGAGATGAACTAGAGCTAGTCACGCTAGTCAACAACGTCCCTTAGTTTCACATTGCCGGAAAGCTGAAGTTATTATTCCATGGACGTCCCACTAGACCCCTTTCTTACTCAGGTAAAAATGAAAATAGCACAGGTTGATGAGACCGATAAAAGCAAGACAGAGAAACATTCCCTGATAGCCTGTGAAAGGAATTATGGCCCCCGTAAGAACCGGGCCGATTGCCAACCCAAGATCCGAGAACGCTCTGAAGGTTCCGACAGAAGTACCTCCGGAAGAGCCTGCGTAATCAAGAGCATACGCCATGGTTGCAGGAAAGAAAAAACTGCCTCCTGTTCCCCAGAGGATACCGACAACAATGAGCATGGGAAGAGTCTTTGAAAAAGAAAGAAGGACCATGGCGATCACTGATGTGAAAATGAAAGTCCGAATGAGCTTTTCCTTACTGTAGGCATCCAGAATCCTCCCACCCAGGACCCGCCCCATGATCAGCATTGTGGCATTTGCAGTAAAGAAGTAGCCTGGGTTTGTTATTCCGCAATTGATAGCATAGAGAGGGATGAAAGCTATAATACCCCCCCAAGCAAAATTCTGTAAAAAATTCATCACTGACGGAGCAATGATTTTCACATCAAGAAAAAGGCTGTTGTTCGTGGAAGTATTTCTATGAGATGCAACAACCTGTTGGCCTTTAACTTTCCACGAAAAAAATAAAGCACATAAGGACAGTGCCAGGCAAATCAGGAAGAGCACTGTGAAGTCATACCGGTTGATGATAAACATACCGAAAGAAGGGGCAATGGCTTGTGAAAAGGGGGGCGCGAGTACAAAATAGCTGATGGCCCTCCCTCGATTTGCCAGCGGGACAACTTTGACGATAAAAGCAAGAGCCGCGGTATCAATAAAAGCGAAAGCGACTCCTTGAAAAAATCTAACCGCAAAAAAGGGCCAGAAAGGTCTTAGCGCAATTGAAGCTATGAAAGTGAAAGCAAAAAGCATAGATCCGAACATCATAACGTATTTTTCAGGGTATTTTAGCAGGATACTTCCAACAATAAGTCTGAAAATAAGAGATGATGCACCAAAAATACCAATAAGAATACCGATCTCACCCTCACTGGAGCCAAGCCTTTTAAAAAATATCGGGAGAGTTGGAATAAGGCTATGATAGGCGACAATAAAAACAAATAACGCAAGAAACCCGAGAACGAAATCGCGCGTCAGTATATTGCGGACAGTGTTATGGGAATTGTCTTCTTCATTTTTCATAGTGCCGTAGTATTTCACATCGCCATGGGAGGTTTCAACATATTATTTTAAAAGAACGATTTCGATGTAACGATGGATCGGATCATAGTAACCTATTGATTATTCGAGGTTTACATCCCAAATATAAACGTTTTCAGCTCCTCGTTCAATCTTGAGAAAAGGAAGTCTGCAATAGACGCTTTAACAAGGGCTAGAAAGGTCGGCATTGAATGTGTTCCTTTTGTAAGGGCCTGTTTAATAAAAAATCAGCAGTTAGATTAAAGCCAGACTTAATATAATGGCCTTATCGACTTCGGCCATTTTAGCATCGTTCAATTGGCCTAAACATTTTTTCGATCTTCCTTCTGAGATTGTTGAGATTTGATTGGTTTTTTACATAGATCGATTCTTAAGCCCAACTTTGGAAGACCAAAATCCTACATTCATAGGATATGTTTTTGGGGCAAGGGCTTTCCCGGATGAGAATGTGTGTATTAAGCTTGACGGGCCGATTGTTTTTTGATAGGGACAATTTGGCTAAAACTTGTTGATTCAATTGGGACTTTTTTTACTGGCCGACCATTAATTAAAATTTAGAGGAGGATGAAAAACATGGCTTATGATGCAGTGAAGATGCCGGACTGGCAGATTTCTGAAGAAGCGGAGAAAAACATGCCCACCCCAGAGGAGTGGCGAGACAAATTGGGTTTGGAGAAGGATGAAGTCCTGCCCATGGGTCGATTGGCTAAGCTTGATTTTTTGAAGATTATCAATCGGTTACAAAAAAAACCGGATGGCAAATACATTGAGGTTACCGCCATCACACCGACCCCGTTGGGAGAAGGAAAAAGTACCACTTCTTGCGGTCTGATGGAAGGCCTTGGGAAACGCGGCGTGAAAGTGGGCGGCGCATTACGACAGCCCTCAGGTGGCCCCACCATGAATGTGAAAGGCACGGCAGCCGGTGGCGGCAATTCGCTGTTGATCCCCATGACGGAATTTTCACTAGGACTCACCGGGGATATCAATGACATCATGAACGCCCATAACCTGGCGATGGTGGCGTTGACGGCCCGTATGCAGCATGAACGGAATTACAATGATGAACAACTGGCGCGTTTGACTGGCATGAGGCGTCTGGAAATTGACCCCACCCGCGTGGAGATGGGTTGGATCATGGATTTCTGCGCCCAGGCTTTACGGAACATCATTATTGGCATCGGTGGCCGTCAGGATGGTTTTACCATGCAATCTAAATTCGGTATCGCGGTGGGTTCCGAGTGTATGGCTATCCTGGCCGTCATCCGCGACCTGGCGGACCTGAAAGAGCGCCTCAACAATATTACCGTTGCGTTTGACAAGAGCGGCAAACCGGTCACCACGGGTGATCTGGAAGTGGGTAATGCCATGACCGCTTTTATGCGCAATACCATAAATCCCACCCTGATGTGTACGGCTGAATACAATCCATGTATGGTTCATGCCGGTCCCTTTGCCAACATCGCCGTGGGGCAGTCATCCATTATCGCCGACCGCGTCGGGCTCAAGTTGTTTGATTACCATGTGACCGAGTCCGGTTTCGCGGCCGATATCGGCTTTGAAAAGTTCTGGAACGTGAAGTGCCGTTTCAGCGGCCTGAAACCACACGTGTCGGTCCTGACCACAACCATCCGCGCCCTGAAGATGCACGGTGGCGGCCCCAAGGTTGTACCCGGTATTGCGCTGCCTGATGCATATACCAAGGAAAACCTCGGACTGGTTGAAAAAGGTATTGAGAACATGGTCCATATGATCGGTGTGATCCGGAAATCCGGAATCAACCCGGTGGTTTGTATCAATCGGTTCTATACGGATACGGACGCGGAATGCGCCGTGGTCCGCAAGGCCGCTGAAGCCGCGGGTGCCCGATGCGCAGAATCCAGACATTGGGAAAAAGGTGGTGACGGGGCTTTGGAATTTGCCGATGCGGTGATCGATGCCTGTAATGAAGAGAACGAGTTCAAATTCCTGTATCCCTTGGAAATGAAACTGCGAGATCGTGTTGCAACCATCGCAAAGGAGGTCTATGGAGCCGATGGCGTAGCATGGAGTCCCGAGGCGGAGGCCAAGGCCAAGATGCTGGAGAGTGATCCCAAGTACGCGGATTTCGCCACCATGATGGTGAAGACACACCTGAGCCTGTCCCATGATCCGACCATTAAGGGCGTGCCCAAAGGCTGGACTCTACCCATCCGCGACGTGTTGATCTATTCCGGCGCCAAGTTCTTATGCCCGTGCGCGGGTACCATCAGCTTGATGCCCGGTACCGGCTCCAACCCGGCATTCAGGAGGGTGGATGTGGATGTGAAAACCGGAAAGGTATCCGGCCTATTTTAAGTACTGAATATATATACATAAAAAAAGAGGGTTGTTATTTAGCCCTCTTTTTTTTTCACAAAAAAACCTTTCGAATTTCTATCAAGGGGTTTTTCTTTAGATGTGTGTAGGTTTTTGAATGATTAATCTGCTTCTTCCACCATTGCTCCCACCTATATGCTGTGTTAGGATTATGTTAGATATCATCTAGAATACAGTTCGTATTTATAAAGGGTCTCCAAATAGAATAAATAAAAATTCTGGATTCCGGATCAGGTCCGGAATAACAAAGGATACTGCTTCACCATCCGTCCCCCCGGCTAAAGCCGGGGGCCAGATATCATGGATTTTGGGGCAAACACAATGTCAATTCTGTTATGGGACTGTTAATAAGGAAAGCCGCTTCAAACGTGCATTCATGCTATTCATTTTGAACCATTTTCCGAGTTCATGCACATTCGCAAAGACGTTTCATGCGGCGAGAAAGCAGTACACGTCATGTGTATACAATCCCTACAAAAATTAAAAAGATTGCTTATATGCCTGATCCTTGTTGCAATCGGGTTGCCGATCTTCCTGGCTTTTGCTGGAAATGGCCACAATAATGCTGAGTCCGGGCACAAGATCTTTATTGCATTCGGCTTTCACGTTAACCTCTACCATTCCTTTCGAAATGACACCAATGATGACAGCGGTATCGGCAAAGATATCCGGGTTATTCGTCATATCATTCGAACATTGGATCGTTACAATGCCGATGGTATTCCCGTCAAAGGGGTTTGGGATTTTGACAATCTTTTTTCCCTCCAAGAGGTCTTACCCAGGTACGCACCGGATATCATTGAGGACATCCGACGACGCATTCACGAACATGGTGATGAAGTCATCCTCATGTCCTATAATAACGGACTGGTATCGGCCATGACTGAGGATGAGCTTGATGACGCCGTACAGTGGTCCATCACCAATCCATGGCAAAGTGGGGTTCAGGATCTGTTCGGGAGATATACACCCATTGTAAGACCTCAGGAGATGATGACCACACCAGGGAATTTTTCCATATACAAGAAACATGGTATCCAGGCTGTGACGCTTTATTACAGTGCAACCCCTTTTGATGCCTTCAGGGTTTTCAGCCGTCCATTGAGCCTGGCGGAGGCCCACAATCCCATTCTTTACAGCCACCCTAAGACCAAGGAACAGATGATCGTTATCCCTACCTATCACTTTGGTGATCTGGTGGAGCATGTCAGTCTCAGACATTGGGTCACTGAATTGCGAGATATGCAGGACAACGGGAGGCTGAATCAGGACGCGTTGATTTTTATCAATTATGATGCGGATTCGGAGTTATGGGCAGGTATCGATCTGCCCTGGATCATGGAATGGCTTCCCAATACGGGCGGTGTCGGTGCTCTGATCCGTGAGATCCAAGATATTCCTTATGCTCAGTTTACCCGTTTGGGTGATTATTTGGCAGATCATCCACCGGTGGGCAGCCCTTTCTATTTCAGCCAGGATACGGCCGACGGCAGTTTTAATGGCTATAACTCCTGGGCAGAAAAAGCAGAGGCCTCCCGCTATTGGACAACAATTGAACGGAGCCGTCGCACTCATGTGGCAGCGCTCAAAGCGATGAATCTGCTCAATGATTTTATACACCTTGAACAACTGACCAATGTGATGAATTTTGCGGATATGACGAGATTACGGGCCTTGTCCACCACCCATTTCGGTATGGCTACGCCTTTTTTGGCACGTCAGCGGGAAGGCGTGATCGCTAATCTCATGTCTGACTTGGATGGTTATTCGGATAGGATCGAGCAACTGGTCGCCGATGGAGTGCATGCGTATTTGAAAGATCGTTTTCCTCCTTCGGATGTTAATAATGGGCTGAACCATTTGACCACCATGATGGTGATGCAAACATATACAGAAAAATACCTTCATGGCCATCGCTTTCTTAAAATCGTGCCACCCGAGGGATACCAAGAGGGGATGCGTCTATTACTCACTCGAAGTGACGGAAGCATGATACCCTTTCTGGATCTGGGGATTCAAGAGGAGAAGTCATCCCCACCGATGCTCATGTTATACATTCCCGGAGATGAATTGATAACGGATGGTGTTTACGATCTCTTTTCGGTTCCAGAGCAGGAGGTGTACCCCAGGGCTTTCCATGGATTTCTTGATGGAGGCCGTTCGGTCATATCCAACGGCAGAATAGCCATCCATTTGGGTCAGGGTGAAATAGAAGGCATTTATCTGGATGGTGTCCGCCAGACCAATGCAGGCAGCCTGTTGCCATACTTCAAATGGAATGATCGGGCATTTCAAGCTAGAGGCGCTGTTCAACCGGAGCATCCTACCGCTGAAGGCCAACCCGTTCATATTCGGTTGGCAGGCCCATTTCCCGGCCCTATCGGTCGAACTTTATCAGAAGGTTGGATGGATTATCGATTTTCTTTAATGCCAGGGTTACCCTATGTGATGATTCAAGGAAAAATCAAGTATCCCACCACTCAGGCAGATGATATTCTTAAAGCGGCGACCCCGGGATTGATAAGGCGTGCTGATATGGGGTGGCAGGAAGCGGCACCCGCTGAAATCCGATTTTTTCCATCCACATCAAAAAAAGAACCGGTGCGCGTGCTTAAGCATAATTACTTGGGAGTATCAACCGAATACACTCTCGATTATTTTCAATATGGTGATTGGAATTTGGATCTGGATAATATCAACAACCACATTACGGAATCCTATGTTGGTCTTGTGGTCGGTGATAGCGGAATGGCAATTGCAATGGACACCAGTGTCCAATGTAATTTTGCCTTTTCACCGATGAAGATGCGCCATGATAAATCGAGTAACACTTTTAATATGAGTATTAATCCTTTCGGCACCTATCATGGGCGACAATATAAACCCCCTACTCAAGGTAATGGAAACGGTTTTGATATAACGCTCTTGGCCGGTGAGCAATTTGCCGGGGCCGGGCCGACCTATAACGGCGTCGAACAGGAATTCAGTCTGCTACTTGCCTTTTTCAAGGGCCAACAAATGCCCGAGTCTATCAGATTGGATTTGACTGATTTTGCCCATCCCCCCATGATCATTTCAGAGGCTCGGTCACATGAAGATCATCCAATCAAATTGCCCATGAAACCCCCACAGGGGTTGGTTGCGGCTTATAGACAGGGATCCATACAATTTAGCTGGGACAATGACCAGGACCCGGAAGGCCACTATCGTATATACTGTGGCTCCCAAACGGGTTGCTATCATACCACGTACCCCGCTGTGGGGAATAGCCTCATGATGTCGTGTAACGGTAATGGCCAACCCTTTGTTTTGGGAAAGCGATATGTTGCTACCATTGAAAAGGTTTCTGCGAACGGGCAAACTTCTGAACGGGCTCCGGAGATCCAATTTACTGTTGGCGAAGTAGAGGAAAAACAGCCAGGAGTTCCTTTTGGATTGGAACTGAAGGTTCTTTGGGCCAGCTTTCAATCCATACTGACCTCTTTCTGATTTTAATCTAGGCCAACGAATCCGCTTCGGTCGACGATCAAATCACGAGCATAATTTAGGGAGAATAGGAAATTGGGAGGAGGTTTGGTGAGGGTTTGAAAGCGCTTGACATTCATCCCCCATCCTTACCACCTCCCTTCAAGGAGGAGGGTTCAATGAACAACCGCAACTTAGAGCAAATTTGTTAAGGTTAAGCTAGATATGAGTAAGAATTGAATTTATTATCAAAATCGATCCCGTTGGAATCAAGATTATAGATGAGATGTTCGGTTGAGACATTCTTTTCCAACCAAGCAATGATATCATCAACTGTTTCGGGTGATATGTCCTTGTTTAGGACCTTAAATGTTTTTTGGCCATCTATTCCATTATATTCATACATGATCCTCATTGCCTTTTTATTAGGGCGCTCTAAATGATTATAGTTTAATAAATCAAATATTGATAATTGCTTATGTACCGTTCTGTTTTCGTTCAAATCTTTCTCCTTTATTAATTGTTTATGGGTTATTGAACATGACCTCTATTTATGTTCTTTCTAATAACTTGCTTCGATAATGTTTAACACCAATATCGCGGTTCAGCGTAATTCAATTTTATGCTTAATGTTAAAGGTGAATTATTAAAATCCTGTTAGAATAATGTTAAATATTTATGACTTATTTTTGAATTATTCGTTTAAGATGAGAAGACGCGATCAATAAAGCCCCCATAATGAACATAACAAACGGTTCCGACATATTGTGAGCCATTAAGTTTAAGTTGGATGGTAGGGATAGTACCGACATAATAATAGAATGAAATATTGTCATAATCTTTTATCCTTTAGTTGATAAGTAGAGTGGAGATACCTCAAACACTTTAAAATTTTTTATCTTTTAATCAGCGCAAGCAAACACGGTCGATCCATTTACAATGGTTCGGGTCACCTCAGGGATTCCATTTCTGGCGTTGACCAAGACCAGATCCCCGGCTTTACCCAGCTCAATGGATCCGGTCCATTCTCCTATACCGACTGCTTTTTTATGAGTACGAACTAGCAGTATTACCAATATCTATAATCTGGCCGTTTGAGATCGTGACCGCTCCATTTTTGATCATACCGGTCGGTGTGACAATGCAGGCGTTTTCAATGCAAAATAGAATAGCAGGTGAATCGTATTCATTTAAAACATTCAAAGAGTGACGCATAAATCAGCCCTCTGATCTAATAAAACGATGACGAATATTTTTGGATACCATGTCAATCAGTGATACCGTTATCAATATAAGGATAATGATAAAGCAAGCCTCATCCCAGTTGTTAACCCTGATTCGGTCTGAGAGCAGAAGACCGATTCCGCCGGCACCGACCACGCCGAGTATCGTTGCTGAACGGGTGTTGGATTCAAAGAAGTAAAGTGCGTTACTCAATATGACCGGAAGTATTTGAGGTAATATCCCGTATCGAATGATCTGGATATAACGGGCACCTGAAGCGCGTACCCCTTCCATTTGCTTGCGATCAATGTTTTCAATAGCTTCGGCAAATAGTTTGGCCAGTGTTCCGGTATCGGTTACGGCGATGGCAAAAATACCTGCAAAAGGTCCCAGTCCTACCATATTAATAAAGATCAAGGCCCATATCAAAGCGTCAATGCCGCGTAATCCATCAAAGAACCTGCGTAACCCAAAATGAAAAATCCAATTGGGTAAGATATTTTTTGCCCCTAAAAAACCTAAAGGAATGGCGGCCAAAGAAGCAGCCAAGGTTCCGATAAAGGCCATGCCTAAGGTTTGCAAAATGGCATATAAGAACTCACCCAGCCATCCATTATGGGCAGGGGGAAGCATGAATTGTAGTACAAAGTATAATTTACCAAATCCATCGATAATATTTTTGATATTCAAAAAGCCGGTCCGCCAGAGGCAAAATGTGAGAGTCCCAAGAAAAAGGCTGCCGATAATCAGCCTTTTGATCTGTTGATCGAATGGAAGGCGAAATAAGCCGGGATAAAGCTCATCGAGTTTCTTTATATCATATGATCTTATATTTGCATTTTCATCTTTCAAAATAGTGCTTCCTTTCCGATTGCATAATGCCTTAATTTTTCGCATGTCATATCGATGATTGTGACCATGATCATAATCAATAAGACAATAGCACTAATATCCACATAGATGAATTGACGGATAACAAACATCAGCTCTTGACCGATACCACCGGCACCCACAAATCCGACGACCGAAGCGGCCCGGATATTGATTTCAAAGCGTAGGAGGGTATAACTTAAAATATTGGGAAGGACCTGCGGTATTACACCATAGCGAATCACCTGAAACCAGTTTCCACCGCTGGCTCGGATACCCTCCAGAGGTTGATGATCGATATTTTCATTGACCTCTGAAAAAAGTTTTCCTAACGATCCTGTGCTATGAATGGCAATAGCCAGAACACCCGGAAACGGCCCAAGGCCAAATGAGAACACAAAAATCAAAGCGTAGACGATCTCTGGAACAGCTCTGAAAATTTCCATACTTCGTCGGGCAATGTGATAGATGAAAGGATTGCGCATCAGATTATGTGAAGCAGGAAAACAAAGTATAAAGGCGCTGATGGATCCGATTATTGTCGCGAGGAAGGCAATAGTAATCGTATCCAATAGCATCCAAAGCCAGCGACCAAGCCCCCAATACCATTCTTTAATGTCAGTAAGAAATGTCGAGCTGTGGATTTCCGGTAATGTGGCACTGATATAATTAAAAAAGCTCGGAAGCCCTTCAATAAAGGTATCTATGCGTACCTCGCCAACAATAACAGCGCCTATGAGCGCTCCAAAAAAGAGCATCGTAAAGAGTGTCGTTTGAAGTCGGCGGCTGCTGCGTAAGGCCTGCTCAGCTTGGATAAAATGAACAAATGCTTCAGACATATGAGTCGATGTCAAATTTTTCATGATGACAGCTTTTCACTGTTTTATACCACAGAAGCCCCAAAAAATGAAATGGACTAAAAGGGGCTTCCGTGTTGAAACGTTGTTAATTGCGACGACTCTCCATATTCGCTTTTATCATCCGAACTATGGCCTCATAATCGGCGTGGGTGACCCTCTTATAGCCGCTGGCCTTGCCATCAGTTAATCCTCGCCAGGCTTCCGAATCGGCCTCTTTCATATTATAAAGCGCATCAGCCAGATCTTTTCTCATCTGTTCCGGCAACCACTTGGGTACAGCCCATGGACTGGAAGGCAATTTAGGGGATTTCCAGATCACGCGCCACTGGCCGGGTTTGATCATACCTTTTTCTTCCATGCGCTGGGGATTGGACCGCTCTTCCGCTCGCCACCATGTGGCAGCGGCATCGAATGTTCCATTTAATAACGCTATCACACTGTTTTCATGACTGCCGGAAAAAGCGGTACTTCCGAAAAATTTATCCGGATCATAACCGGCTTCGGTGAGGAAGTAACGTGGCGCCTGATGCCCTGAAGTAGAATTGGGATCTGCAAATGCAAATTTTTTCCCCTTGAGGTCGTCGATGGAATAATAAGGGCTGTCGGATCTGACGACCACCACAGAATGATACCCGAAATCGCCGGCCAGATCCAGTTCACCGAGAATAGGCTCCACTTGGCCGTTTGTCACCAGCCATGCCCGTGAATATGAAGCCGGCCCATAATAGGCCAGTTCAATCTTTTTGGCCTTCATGCCTTCGATAATCCCGGCATAGTCGGTAGCCGAACGCCAATTCACCTTCACCCTCAATACCTTTTCCAGATAGTCCCGAACCGGTTTATAGCGCTGTATGCGATCCGCTTCATTTTCGCTGGTGATTACACCTAATGTAATTTCAGGATATTGGTCTTGCCATTTTTTGCTGCTAGCCGCAAACAAGTCTCCGTTGAAAAGACACCCCGTTAATACCAACAATGCCGTTAAAATTTTCAAATTATTCCTCATGGTCATTCACTCCTTTTCTCTTAAATTTTAAATTATATAAAAATGATGGACCCACCATATGCTTGTTGGGATGTTCAATGAGCATTGGATTTCCGTTAATTATTTATGAATTATGCTGCTGCAAATGATTTTTCTCGATCAAGGCTGCTGACGTCCAGGTTAAATGTTGAACCGAAAGCCTCTTCCAATTCTTCATCATGCTCATCGCTTCCGTAAATATCGCATACCTTCGCGGGGGTTAAATCCGCCGGAGTTCCATCAAAGGCAATAGAGCCTTTGAACATTCCTATTACGCGATCACAGTACATTCGGGCTGATTCAAGATGATGTAGGTTGCATAATACGGTTATCCCATTCTCCTGGTTTAGGCAGCGCAATGCCTCCATTACCTTGCGGGCATTATGTGGATCCAATGACGCAATGGGCTCGTCCGCCAAAATCATCTTGGGATCCTGCATCAATGCCCTGCCAATAGCTACTCTTTGTTGTTGCCCTCCAGACAAGGTGTCGGCCCGTTGGAAGGCTGTTGAAGCCATATCCAGACGTTCTAGGGCGTGAATGGCCATTGCTTTTTCGGTTTTTGAAAAGTGCTTAATCAAGGTAGGTAGGGTTCTATGATATGCCAGTCGGCCGAGCAGTACATTTGTCAGCACATTTAACCGGCCCACAAGATTGAATTGTTGAAAAATCATGGCACAACGAGCGCGCCATTGTAAAAGAGAACGACCTTTCAATGCAGTGATCTTTGAATTCTCGAATTCAATCTGCCCTTCACACGGATCCAGTAAACGATTGATAAGGCGCAAAAGGGTAGATTTGCCCGCTCCGGATCGACCAATAATCCCGACCATCTGGCCATTGGGAATTGAAATGCTGACATTGTTGACGGCTCTTGTCCCTCCAAAATTTTTAACAATATTATCTAGTCGTAACATTGAGTCACCTCCTTTTTATGATCATTACATTGATGAATGCGGAAGACATAATTCTAAAAATAAGATTATGCGAATGTTATTGCCAAGTTAAAATTTGATTAAATCATTCTGATTGGGGTTAGAGGTCTTCTGAACTCATAAGGTGATTTATTTAGTGGTGGGTTTTAATAGAATCTTAACAAACTGCTAATCCTTTTTGAATTTGATTGTCTCAAGATGACATACAAACTGAAAAAATTTAAAAAAAAATACAATCCGAATCACGGTCATAATGTATCAGCCAGAAAGGAGAAAATCAGACCATGGCACGATTAATAAAATCTGTACAGACCATTAAAACAGCCTCTTCAAATCATTTACCACAAGAATTGGAATGTCGAGATTTTCATTTGGATTTAGAAGATGGAAAAGGCACCATGAATCCAGCGGTTGATGTTCGTCATGTGAGTAAAACATTTGGTAAAAATCAAGCGCTGCATGATGTGTCGCTACAGATCGATCAAGGTGAAATGGTGGCGCTCATTGGCGCATCGGGATCTGGCAAATCGACCCTTCTTCAAAATCTTATCGATCTTGTGTCCTGTGATAAGCAACCCAGCAGTATTAAGGTATTGGGGCGAACAGTCCAATTGAATGGTGAATCCAATTGTAACATCCGTAAAATCCGTGCGGACATTGGCTTTATTTTTCAGCAGTTTAATCTGGTGGGGCGGTTACCATTGCTCACAAATGTCCTGACGGGGATGCTGGCCAATGTGCCTGTGTATCGAAGCATGATTCGTTGGTTTACATATCCTGAAAGGAAGCACGCAATGGAGGCCCTCGCACGGGTTAGCATGGCGGATTATGCGACCCAACGGGCAAGTACCCTGTCAGGCGGCCAGCAGCAGCGTGGTGCTATTGCCCGGGCCTTGGTGCAGGGCGCCAAAATCATCCTGGCCGATGAACCCATTGCATCATTGGACCCTGCTTCTTCGACGCATGTGATGGAAACGCTGCGTAAGATTAATAAAGAGGACGGTGTCACTATTATAGTCAGTCTTCATCAAGTGGATTATGCCATGAAATATTGTGAACGATCCATCGGGCTCAAAAAGGGGAAGGTGGTTTTCGACGGTCCAACCGAAGAATTATCCATGCCCCTTCTTCGCGAAATCTACGGCACGGAATTCGGTGACATTGAGGAGGGTGTGGATATTATGTCATTGATCGCGGGACGGCATGAAGCCCGGGTTAAGGCAAAAAAAGAGAAGGATGAAAGGTCGCTTCAGAGATCGAGCAGCGCCTTTTGGAGAGAAACCAGGTTAGGTGAGGTATAGGTATTCATAATTTATTTAAATTGATTAAGGAGGAAAAAATGAAGAATAACTTAAAAATTTTGTGTGGTATGGTTCTTATGTTCTTTTTGTGTGTTACAGTTTCAATTGCAGAGGATACCAGGACAGCCGAGGACTATAAAGAGCTAGTCTTTGGGATCATTCCTACGGATTCTCTAGATACACTCAAAAAGGGTTTTGAACCCTTTATTGATGACCTCAGTAAAAAAATGGGAATGAAGATTGTTCCACGTTATGCGACCGACTACGCCGGGATCATCGAGGGAATGCGATTTCAAAAAGTGGATTTTGCCTGGTTTGGGAATAAATCGGCCATCGAGGCCACCGAACGGGCCAATGCCGAGGTTTTTGCCCAAACAACGGACATAGTCGGTTCACCAGGCTACTGGTCTTTGATTATCGTCCACAAGGATAGTCCTTACAACAGCATTGAGGAAATTATCGAGCACGGAAGTGAACTTCGATTCGGCAATGGGGATCCAAATAGCACTTCGGGTTTTTTAGTCCCAACTTATTATATTTGGGCCAAGAGGGGGATTGACCCGAACAAACATTTCAAGATAGTGCGCAATGCAAACCATGAGGCCAATAATATGGCCGTTGCCCAGAAACAGGTGGATTTTGCCACGAACAACACCGAATCCCAGACCCAGTTCCAGAAAAACCATCCTCAGCTCGCCCAAAATATTAAGGTTGTTTGGCAAAGTCCATTGATCCCCAAAGACCCACTGTGCTGGCGAAAGGATCTGCCGGATGAGATCAAGACCAGGCTTAAGGCCCTTTTCCTGGCATATGGCCGTTTAGGTCCGGATGCGGAAAATGAAAGAAAGATACTTTCCAGGGTAAGCTCCGGTTGGGGACCGTTCAAAAATTCGGATAACCGTCAATTGATTCCGATTCGGCAAATTGATCTTGTAAAAGACAAAATGAAAATTGAAAACAACAAGGATATCAGTTTGGCCGACAAACAAGAACGCCTGCAAAAGATCAATACTCAACTGGAAGAACTTAATAATTATTACGTCCTCGTCCAAAAATTTTAATTGTCTTGGACTCGACTATTATACATGGTGCCGACTTTGGTTCGGTCGGCATCCTATTTTTTTATTGCAAGACCTTAACTGTTTTCAAAAAATTTCGATTAACTGGATTCCGCGATCAAGTCGTGGAATCCAAGCCTTGCATCTCATAATTTTCAAAAGGCTAGACTGTTTCTTTTGTTTTTTAAAGGGGTAAACATGATTGGACAATCCGGGACTTTGGTAAGTTTAGGACAAAGAGTACCCAAGATGCCTTTAAAAGATCTTTTCGTTCGATTCGGAATCGCCGTTGGTGCCGTTGTGCTGCTTGTTTGGGCGTATGAGGGTGCGGAAATGAAACCCCTGGACCTGTGGACCTATCGGTATAATCTCATTAGTTTTGCGGCGGGACTCGGACATCCTGATTTTGTTGAGTGGCGCCTCTACATCCGGGACATGTTCGTGACGATTCAGATCGCCATTTGGGGAACCCTTTTGGCGGTTATCGGGGCTATTCCATTCGGATTGATGTCTTCCGCAAACCTGGTCCCGAGATGGATCTATCAACCGGTTCGCCGACTCATGGATATCTGCCGGGCCACCAATGAAATGATCATCGCGCTATTCTTTATCGCCGCCCTGGGTTTAGGACCTTTCTGCGGCGTGATGGCCCTTTTCATCCATACCATGGGAACACTTGCCAAGCTTTTTTCAGAGGCCGTTGAGGCCATTGATCCTCGGCCGGTCGACGGGATCCGTGCCACCGGCGCCACCGTGGTTGAAGAGATCAATTACGGAATTCTTCCTCAGGTCATGCCCTTGTGGATCTCCTATTCTCTTTATCGTTTCGAATCCAATGTACGCTCGGCTACCGTAGTGGGCATGGTGGGAGGCGGTGGTATCGGCTATACCATCCTTGACAAGATCCGAAGCTTTGATTATGGATCTACGGCCGCTATTTTAATCATTATCGTGGTGACCGTCAGCACCCTGGACCTCCTTTCTGCCAGGATCCGTAAGGTATATATTTAAAGTGGTTTAAGGTTCGGTGTTTAGGTTCAAGGTTATTGAGACGAGCACAAATATTTAGACAGGATCAACATGATTTTTAGGATTGGTCTTATCTTCTTCATCCTCTCAAACTTATTAATGTCCCCGGCCCATGATATCCACAACTACAATTCAAATTCTATCTTATCAGGGCCTGCAGGCTTAAAGGTGTGAGACTGTCCTGCGGCTACCTCAATGGTCATGCCATCCGTGAACCGTCGGAAGAGCGCCTTTCCCTTCTGAACGGAGAGGGATGAATTCAAGCCTGTGAAGGAAAACATCAGTGAACATTCTTCTGTTAGGGTTACAGCCGAATTTTGGGTCACAAGGCCCATAGGGATTCCCTTAGCCTGATCTGGAACTTCAAGACTTATGGCCCCCTGAACGAGCTTGACATGCTTTCCGCTGTCCATAGCGTTAAATATCAGGTCGCTTTCAGGGTGAAGCGTCACTGCCGTTTCATCATCAAAGTATCGGATCTTTACTCGGCCATCTTTTTCTGTACGTATGAGATCCCCACTCATGATGATCATGCCGGGGGAACAGACAATGTCCTTGTAATTGCGCACGATTTGGGTTTCTCCAATATTTTCTGCCACCTCTGCAATTGCCCCTTTTTGAAGTCGCGGATCTTCGGTCCCCATTAAGTAGCCGAAAACAAGGACAACAGCCGCGACCAGAAGAATTGACGTCACGATGATTCCAGCAATTCGATTTCTTCTGTTTTTGCTTACAAAATCCTTATTATTCATTTTTTATTCCTTTCCATGTAGAATCTATAGACGGCACGTGGAAAATACCTCCCGCCCATGGACAAAGGTTTTAATGATCCGGGGAACCTCGGAAGAAGCATCCACCAAAACGAGATCTGCCATAAGGCCTTCTTGGATTGCGCCGCAAATGTTTTCCTCGCCAACGGCCTTTGCCGGATTAAGCGTGACCATGTTGACCGCCTCATGAAGTGGTATGCCCATAACACGATGTAAAGCGAAAACGGCATGTATCATACTCATGGGTGAATAGTCAGAGCCCATCATGTTGCAAAATCCCTCTTTTATGGCTTCTCTGCCGCTTAAGTTATTGGTCAGCGATTCTCCCCGCAACACATTCGGGGCACCCATAAGGACATCCATACCGAGCGTTCGCGCCTTTTGAGCGGCATCTCGCCTGACGGGAAATTCGCTGATGTCGACGCCCAACGACCTGACCCACTGAACTTTTTCTTTTGTGTCGTCGTCGTGGCTGGCCATGGGAATACCTTGCTCACGACATAAGGATGTTAGTTGAAGGACGTGGGAATCATCAAAGTTGTTGTTTAACCGTATCCGCCTTTCAGCCAGGGCAGCAGTCTCTTCAAAACTTAAATGAGCCGCCTGGCTATAATAAGCCGTAAAGTGATCAAGTGATGTAAATTGACCCTGTCCGGGCGCGTGGTTCATGATGCTGAAAAGCTGGATTCGCCTCTCTTGAATCAATGACTTTAAAATGTAAGAAAATTCATATTCAAGCATATCGTAGCGCGCATGAATACGATTGTTGATACCTAGCCTTGAATGCATACCATGGATAAAATGTGTAAGATCTCTTGTCACACTACCACGGCGGAGTTCATCCACCCGGTTGGTATCGCCGAAACAAAAACAGTGATAAATGGTCGTAATTCCACAAGAGGCCAAGTATTTGTCCAATTCCGTTAAGGCCACTTCCACGTTGAACCGACCTCCCGGCCGAGGTTGGATCCATTTTTCCACTGCATCGCTATGCAGATCGATGATTCCGGGGATGGCCAGAAGACCAACCCCGTTTATTTGATAGGCGTGTGGGATGACAATCCCGGTGTCGATGCGAGCGATATGTCCATCCTGGATAAGGATATCCACGCCTTCAAGGATCTCTGTCGGCGTAACCGCGTGAACGCTCTTCAATAAAATATCCAAAATCATTGATGCTCGGACAATCTCCTTTCATTCCATGCAGCTTACTGTATTCTAAATACATGGAAGGGGACCCAATGGTCTTCCTTCCTGATGTAAAGCGAGACATTATCGCACATCCACTCATAACATTCCGTAAATCTTCGATCCCTATTCATGGTGGCTTTAACCTCTTCCTGTTCCTTGACGGTAAGGGAATCCCATAATAACGTCATGTGCGGATAAAATGATATCTGATTACTTTTCCGATATCGACAATATGAGAGAAGATGACGATTGAGATGTATTAATGCATGGTCTTGAATAACAGGCAAATAGATAAAAAACTTCCAATCGTCGCCATTTCTCATAATCGTGCTTTTTATCTTGTCTGTGCGAATCCTAAATGGTTTTTGGTCTTTAATCAGATTGGTAAAATCGGATAAATAATTTTCCATGTTGTCTTGCGGTACAATCACACCGGTTCTAAGCGTGATGTGGGGAGGGTATGTGAGTGCCCAAGGGGCTTGGTATTTTTCGCAGATGGGGGTTCGCAATTGTTGAACGCGGTCGGCGATCTCTTTTGGAGGCACAGTGATAATAATAAGGCGCGTCATATTCATGCAGAATGTGTCACTTTCTTCAATGCGTTCATCATTTCAGGAGGACACGCCAGAATATCCCATTGCCCACCATCAACCTCAAAGGCCTCGAAAGTCCCGCCTGCCTCTTGTAAGATAATCCGTGAGGCCGCGAAATCCCACAATCGCACGCCTCGTTGTATCAAAGCGCCTAGTCGTCCGCAGGCTACATTCGCGATGTCCAATCCACATGATCCCAATATGCGCACCTTATGGCAACTTCTGATCAACCGGGATATAATACGTTCCATATATTGCATTACGGGCTCTGTGCTGCCGAAACTGACACCTATAACCATTTCAGACAATTTTGGGTTGAAAGGGACCTGAATGGATCTCCCATTGCATGTCGCGCCCCCTCCGGCGATGCCGACAAAGATCTCATCGACGACCGGGGCATAGACGACTCCGAGCAATGGTATTTGTGGAAACGACAGCCCAGGTTCACGATAATAACATGCGATACAAGAACAGAAGAATGGGATCCTATTGTAAAAGTTTACCGTGCCGTCCAATGGGTCAATAATCCAGATATATTGGGAGCCGTTTTCGATGGTACCCCCTTCTTCCGCGAGGATGGTGTGTCCCGGAAATTCGGATTGGATGATGTCCAGAATGGCGTGTTCACATATCCGGTCGATCTCCAGTTTGAGGTCATGCGCATGCAACGCATCCACATGGAGCGGTCGGTCATAGAAGCCCAACTGCAGTTCGCCCGCGGCTTTTGCTGCTTCAATGGCGACGGCTTGAAGTCTATCAAGGGGATGTTGTGTCATAGATTAAGTTCTATTGATGTAAAATTTTGACGCTACAATCATTAATAAGCCGAAAACACTCGTTTCCCATCGACGAAAGTGGCTATGACCCGGGGGACGGGCCCGGAATCATCAACCATGACAAGGTCCGCGGTCAACCCTGGTTCAATGGCGCCGATTCGTTCCTCCATGCCGATGGCCTTGGCCGGATTATATGTCACCATATTGACCATTTCATGCAGCTCACCCATTCCTGAACGATATAGCGTGAATACGGCATGTAACATATTCGAGGGAGAATGATCCGACCCTATCAGATCGCAATAACCGGCTTCAATAGCCTCTCGGCCGCTCAAATTACCGGTAAGGGATTTTCCACGTAAAATATTGGGCGCTCCCATTAACACGTGCATGTCCAGAGATTTAGCGGTTTCGGCGGCCTCTATCGTCACGGGGAATTCGCTGATTTGCACACCCATACTGTGGGCCCACCGGACCTTGTCCGGATTATCGTCATCATGACTGGCCATGGGAATTCCATGTTCCCGGCATAGCGCAGTCAAGTGTCGCAGATGGTCATCATGAAAATGCTGTCTGGCCAGTACTCGATCATGAATAATCTGATTTATTTCTTCGTCAGAACTCCTATGTATGGAGCTGAAGTAGGTCTTGAAATCATCAAGTGATGTAAATTGCCCTTGCCCGGGGGTATGGTCCATGAGTGAGAAGAGATGAATGCGTTGATTTTGAATAAGCTCTTCGAGCAGTGTGACATATGCAGTGTGAAGTATTTCAAAACGCGCATGAATTCGGTTATGAACCCTTAATTGGTTCTGCATTTGATGAATGGTGTCGGCAATATTTTTCGAAAATGGACCCGTGCGCAGTTCGTTTTTAATGCTTGTAACGAATGCCAGACAATGGTACATCGTCGTGATACCACATGCGGCCAGTCGTTTATCCAGTTCGACCAGGGCGATTTCAACGGGGATTTTCCCTCCGGGGCGCGGTTGAATTTCTTTTTCGACCGCATCGCTATGCAGGTCTATAAAACCAGGCATGACCAGAAATCCGTCGCCATCAATAGGGGCGACATTGTAAGCATGTACATTCGAACCGACTTTAATGATTCGTCCACCTTGAAGCAGGATGTCCGTTCTTTCCTTAAGGCCGTTCCGTTGAATTACACGGGCATTTCGGATGATCCAATCTTGATTTGAGGGGCGGTCGATGTTTTTTTTAGGAACGAAAATCATGCTTTGCTCAGGGTTTTTCATGGGATATAAAGAGTCGGCGAGTGCTTTCAAGATGGTTTGGTCATGAAAAATCATAACCATAGATGTGCCATGCGCGCGTAGTTCCTTTAATAGATCGATCACGATGTTTATCGATTCTGAATCCAGAGAGGCAGTGGGCTCATCTAGCAATAATAGTCGCGGCTTGCCGATGATGGCCCGTGCGATATTAATCCTTTGCTGCTCGCCACCACTGAATGTAACCGGATAGGCATCAAGATGGGTTTTGGGGATATTCAGCCTTTTCAGCAATGCACGCGCCTCTTTTCGCGCTTCTTCCTTTGGTGCCCCTTTAAAAACAAGTGGCTCAGCCACAACATCCACCGCCTTGACACGCGGGATAACCTTAAGAAACTGGGTTACATATCCAATTTCATTGGCTCGTAGTTGCAACATGTCATATTCAGAAAGTTTTGTCAGATCTACTTCTCCATATTGTCTTGAGTAATAACGTATCTTGCCTGATGTGGATAAGTAAGTACGGTATATGCACTTTAAAACGGAACTTTTCCCGATGCCACTGGGCCCGAATAGGGCAAGCGATTTTCCTTCTCCCAATTGGAAAGAAACATCTTGAAATCCATAAATCCGTTTTTCCCCAAGATGATGAATCTTAAAAGATTTATTGAGATGCTCTACCGATAACATGTTCCGGTTGGCCGGCATGTTTAAACTTGTTTGGTCGGTCATAAGCTGAAATACATAAAACTCATTTGATCTCATGATTATAAGCCTCCTTTAGGAAAGCGCCGAGGTCACCAGTAACTGGGTATAAGGGTGTTGAGGATCCTCTAAAATCTGATCAGTCAGACCCGATTCCACAATCTGCCCGTTTTTCATCACCATGGTACGCGAGGTCAGCATACGGATCACCCCAAGATCATGAGAGACGACGATCGTTGTGACCTTTAAGTCGTGTTGAAGGTTTCTGATCAGGTCCAGCACACGCGCCTGAACGGACACATCGAGTCCGGAAGTGACCTCATCCAGCAATAAGAGCATGGGTTCGTTGGATAATGCCTTGGCGATCTGTACACGTTGTTGCATACCGCCTGAGAAATTCCTTGGCGGTTCATCCATGCGATCAATGGGAACCTCTGTCTTCTTGAGCAACTCAGCACTTCGTTCCCGCATTCGCCCAACATGCCGCCATTCCGCCATCAACAATCGTTCGGCAATGTTGCCCCCTGCGCTTACATTCATGCGGAGACCCAGGTGGGGGTGCTGATGGACTACTCCGATGATGAAGTTCCTTAATTGCCTTTTGCGAAAAGAGTTTAGTGAAAAAAGATTCTTTCCCTCCAAATTTTGTCCGAACAGTTTGCTTTGATTTCCATTGGGAATATCCGCGTAAAGTTCACCGCCGTCGGCTTCCAGATTGAAATTTAATAATTGTATCACGGTGCTTTTTCCGGAACCGCTTTCACCCACAATGCCCAATACTTCCTGGGGAAACAGCTCGAATGATATATTATGACAGGCCACCACAGAATGGCAGTCCGGACAGACGTTACGGTCAAATAGTGGCCCGGTTAGTTCGTAACATCGGGAACATCCATTGCCGTGGCGTTTTGTAAGTCCTACAGCCCTTAACACAGGTTTAACCATTATCCTGTTGCTCCTTAATTACTATTGAGACCATCATTTTTTATATATGAAAATGGGCAATCATTTGATGACATTTGCTCTCTCTGGAGGGCATGAAAGGTTGACATGGATTGCTCAGAATCGGTTAAAAAATCGACAATAAGGGTGTCTAAATATTAATGCCCCCATTAGTAACACTATAATTTTGAACAAAATGCAGTATCGGAACATATAAAGGTGCGTTTTCCGCTTTCATCATCAATGATCTCATTCAGAAACGTATTCGTACGACCACACCGAGAGCATGCCACGCCACCGAAATCTTCAACCCGGAATTTATAATCCTCAAACTCAATGGACTTCACAGAGGTATAAGGGGGAACGGCATAGATGCGTTTTTCACGCCCGGCCCCAAAAAGATAAAGCCCCTCAGCCATGTGGAGTCGGGGATTATCCCATCTGGGTATAGGACTGGGATCCATCATAAACCGATTATGCACCATAACGGGATACCGTGAACCGATCATGATCTCTTTAAATTGGACAATGTTTTCGTAAAGATGTAACCACATACGACTATAATCGGCTTCGCCATGCATCCGCCGGGTTTCCCGTTCGGAAGGTTCCACCGCACGCAGCGGCTCTGGGATTGGTACCTGAAAGACCAGGATCTGCCCCTCTCTCAAAGGTTCCTCAGGGATTCGATGTCGTGTTTGGATCAGGGTGGCCTCCTGAACCTGATTTGTTAACCTGACCCCGGTTACCTGGGACACAAATTTTTTGATATTGACGGCATTAACGCTGTCATCCGCTCCTTGGTCAATGACCTTTAATATGTCCTCCGGGCCGATTAAAGCCAAAGTGAGCTGTAATCCGCCGGTTCCCCATCCACGAGCAATAGGCATATCACGTGAACCAAACGGAACCTGATAGCCGGGGATGGCAATTGCTTTAAGCGTTTTACGCCGGATCTCTCTTTTAGCGCCCTCATCAATAAAGGCAAAGGTATAATATGCTTGATGACCATTTTTTTCTTGCTGCTGTAACCAAGTTGATAGATTCATGCTTTTTCCTGCGCCTTGCGAAGACGATCCAATTGAGATTGAAATGTCACATAATGGGGGAGTTTATAATGGTTACAAAAGCCCATGGATTCAATGCCGTCTATATGTAACAACACAAACTCCTGATCTTCGGAGGGTGACTGCGGTTCTTCGGATTGCATGGCCCGGTCCAAAACAGCCATAGAGATGGCCTTGGTCTCATTATGACCGAAGCAAAGACCATAACCCAGTGTAAATTGAGGACGATTGCCGTCTTTATGTTTGGCTTGAGAAATGATTTCCGCCTCCGTAACCTCAATTTCACCTATTTTTTCCGGTTGTTGAGTATAAGGATTCTTCACATTTACCTCCAAGTATCCCACACGCAATTCTCCAACGGTTGGGTGAACCATGCCGTATCCCCGCATATTGGAGTAAGCCAAGGCCAGGAGACCGCCGGTTTCGCCCATGGCCATGGCCTGAAGGGCCGCACTGCGAGGCGCAGGAAACGTAATGGATTCCCTTGTAATATCAAATGACTTGGTTGAACCGACGACTTGTGCGTTGCGACCGATTAGCAGATTGTCACGGCGTAAGATCTCCATGACTTTGGGGAAGGTTTGTGGAAGCTCATCGTATTCAGGCAGATCTTGAAAAAGGTCTGCAATATGTTCTTGATAGGTCTGGGAATCTTCGTTGATCAGGTCAAAATTGAGTAATCGCAAGGTATAGTCCGGTGTGGGCCCCAATATCTGCCCTCCGGGGATATCTTGAAAGGCGGCTGAAATCCTTCGAATGACGCGCATTCGAGCCGTGTCCAAAGGCAATGAATAACCTAAACGGGGTAAGGTAGTGCGATACGCCCGCAGTATAAAAGAGGCCTCCAAGGTATCGCCGGCGGCCTGTTTCACGGCCAATGCCGCCAGATCCGGGGCATACAGCGACCCTTCGCTCATAATGCGGTCAATCAACAAGTGGAGCTGATCACGGATTTGCTCTACTTGGATGGGTTCGGAACCCTGTCGGATTTGATTGTAGCGAAAAAATCGAAAGGCGTTTTCTATGGCTTCTTGTCCGCCTTTTACGGCAACATATCCCATTTTTTATCCTGATGAATTTTAATTTCAGTTGAACGTGGAATGCACATGACTTGGCAATCGCCGTTTAAAAAAATGCAATCAATACCAAGTGGATATTCACCATTCAGATGGTGAATGTTATTGAGTTCCTCGATGCTCAACCCGGTTAATTGAGGGTTGAGAGGCTCTTTTATCCCTGGACCGCTCAAGAAAACGTTGGTGAGTGGAGATTGTTGTTCCCGACCATCATTTGATAGCGCATATATAATGGTCGCTCCTTGGTCCGGGTACGCGCTTGTCCCGCAATTGACATTGTTCAATTGCCCCAAACTTTGGTTTCCTTCAACAATCACATAATGAGCGTCTTCCACCGCAACTTGCCGGGCTTTGGTTGCGGCATAAACCTGCTGTGCCAACATGATGTTTTTGCCTATGAAAGCAAATGCCACTTCATGGTCGAGAAGGGTATAGGCGACCGCCAGGAGTGATGTTCTCCACGGATCGGATTCTCGACAAGTGGGAAGCCGATAACCTCGTCCCGGATGGCTCGTGGCTTCAACAAGCACCCGGAATATTTTTTGTGTCGGATAGACTGAAGAATGCATTTATGCCTCTTTTACCATTGACTCAAAACTCACTTTTGTTGCCGCAGTCAATTGATCTTCTTGTTGTTGAAGGTGTTCGTATTTTTGAGTATAAAATTCAATCAGCGGACTCAATTCATTTAGTGCATCTGTTTGGGCACTACGCGTCAGGGCGTTTAGCGTTGCGGCCAGTACAGCCTTTAGGGGGTCATCACCCATAATGGTGGCGTGCCCCTGAATACCAAAGTAATCCACTTCGGCTGTTGTGACCAAAATTTCACCGAGGAAAAAACCCACGTCAAAACAATCGCGGGCGTGGACCATAATTAAACCAGACTCAGGGGTTTTAACCACCTTGACCGGGAATTCGGAGAGCAATGCCAACATTTGCTTTATATCTTCTTTGTTCATGATCGGCAGCAAGTTGCGCAGTGTTCGTTCGACATTCGATTGAGTATCGGAATTGCTCATAGTCATTTTTCTTTTCCTACATAGTTGCTAAGTGTTCATCTGGAAATGATGTGCTTTCTGTAAACACTTATTAAATGAATGATTTCGAAAAAAAGTTAAAGTTTGGTTAGGATTCGGCTAGATTTTTCAGGTATAAAGCCTTTATCCTTTGAATGAAAATCGGGAAAAGACACGGAGCCATATTTCCAGAGGAATGACCTTAGATCCTTAAAATCATCAAACCTCTCTCGAATCACCTCATAAGGCCAATCCCACCAAGCGATTTGTTGCAGCGTTTCCACTATTTTTGTTGGAAACCGGTAACGAAGTGTTTTTGATGGCACACCGGCAACGATCTCATAAGGTGCAACGTCCTTAGTCACTACGGATAAACTACCGACGATCGCACCATTGCCGATTGTGACATCCGGCATAATAACACTCCCATGTCCAATCCAGGTGTCGTGCCCTATGGTAACGCGGCGCAGCTCCCGCCAGTGGAAAAATTGATCGTCATCTTGGTCCCCGAATCCATACATCTTGGCACGATAAGTGAAGTGGTGCAGTGTCGGCCGTTCTATGGGATGAAATCCGGGATTGATACGAACCATTGAAGCAATATTGGAAAATTTTCCTATGGATGCATATATGACCGAGCAGTGCTCCATTACATAGCTAAAGTCATCAATGGATGATTGAATAATGCTTGTGTTGTCGGCAATTTCCGTATATTTTCCGAAATAGGACTCTTGAACTCGAGCTCGAGGCCAGATGTATGGCTCCTCGCCGAGCATGCGTGATTTCCTGGGATTTTGAGTCTCAATATATCTCACCAAAGATCAATCCTTTCTGATGATTAACCACCACGTCTGATAAATGGTGATATTGATTTGACTGCCTATACAATGCCATGAATGTTAGGAAATTATTTGCATTGTTTTGGATTTTTATTAAAAAATACGATAACCGCAGGCTTTCACAAATTTTTCAAAACTTGGAAGACGACTCATACCCAGATGATTCTTGACTGTCAGCTTTTTTATTTTTAACCACCTTTTAAGCCAAATCTAACATCAATCTAACATGCAGTAATTATCGTATAACAGCTTTAGAAATATAAAAAAGAGGAGCACTTTATGAAGGAGATCGTAATTCTCTTAAAGGACCCCGATAAATCAAAATTTTTGCAGGCTGTTACTGAAACCCTGTTTCCCGAGTGCAAAACGAGGGTTGTCAATTCAAGGGCAAAAGAGCTTCTTAAAAAGAAAGGAGATGAAAATGCAAAATGTCCAGATGAAAGATCGTGAATCGCTTTCATCTCCCATCGAAGGAAACAGCAGGCAATCCGAACGAGAAAAACTTCCAAAACACTTTCACCCAAACAATGTGTCATCTATATGTTGGAATGCTAAAAAGGATTATGCCGCTAAAGTCAAGCCGATGGTCCATAAAGATATGAACCCTGCATTGGCTTCACAGTCTCCTGATCTGGAAATCTTGGAAATCCTCAGAGCGACTGCTCATGATATCCGGGGGCCTTTGATCAATTTGGCAGCTGGTCTCAAATTGATTAGCAAAGGTTCTGTCGGGGCATTGGAGCCTGACATGAAGGAAGCCTTGGAAAAGCTATTTATCGTCAGTACGAACCTTATCGGTACTCTCGATGATAGTGTTGGGCGCGCCGAATGCCTGATTGATGGCGCTTCTGACTTCTATGATGATGTTGATTTAAAAACAGACGTGATCGATCCTGTTCTTAAGGAAGTGTCTAAGGAAATGCAAGAACGTTGTGCTATGTTTTACAATGCCTTTGAATATGCCATATCTGAGGAATTGTTTGTGAGAGGAGGCCGATTCTGGCTGAAATTTGTTTTCAGAAACCTCATAAGAAATGCCCTTAAATATGGTGGGGAAGGGGTTAAAATCGCTATTGGTTTTAAGGCATATGAAAAATGGGCACAGATAACCATCTATAACAGCGGAAAGCCGGTTTCTGAACAGGATCGCAATAAGCTCTTCACAAGATTCATCCGTTTGGAAGCAAACCCTCAAAAGAAGTCGAATGGTTTGGGGCTTGGTCTTCACCTGGTCAAAGAAGTCATTCAAAAGTATGGCGGGGATATCTGGTATGAACCCAAAAGACACGGTTCCAGCTTTGTATTTACGATTCCTCGATCCCGATGACATCTATCCTATAAGAGTCTCGCTCCGATTTCAGCCACTTTTGACCGTTCGCCTTTAATAAGGCTTACGTGTCCTGCTATCTTTTCCCCTCTGAATTTTTCCACCAAATAGGTCAGGCCGTTGCTGCACGCGTCCAGATATGGATGGTCAATTTGTTCCGGATCGCCTGTAAAGATGATCTTGGTTCCTTCTCCGACCCTGGTGATGAGTGTTTTGACCATGTTGGGTGTTAAGTTTTGGGCCTCATCGCACAGGATAAATTGATTTGGGATACTACGGCCCCTTATATAGGTCAGGGTTTCCATTTCCAATAGACCTTGTTCCATGAATTCATTCAGAAGGTGATAAGAATCCCGGCAATCCTGAAAAAGATATTCCAGGTTATCAAAAATGGGTTGCATCCAGGGGCGAAGCTTTTCATCCTTGGTGCCTGGGAGGTATCCCAAGTCATCACCCATGGGTATGATGGGACGCATTACCAGGAATCTTCGATATGCTTTTTGCTGAATCACCTTGTCGAGTCCGGCTGCTAAGGCCAGTAGGGTCTTACCGGTTCCGGCGCTTCCAACAAGGGTCACGACTTGGACAGTATCATCCAGTAGAAGATCAAAAGCGAATCGTTGTTCTTTATTTCGGGCGCGTATCCCCCAGCTCACTATCTCACCATATCTTATGGGTTTTACCCAACCCTCTATGAAGCGACATAATGCGGATTGTGATTCATTATCCGGTGAGCGCAGGATACAAAACTCATGCGGATTAAGCATTGGAGACTGTTTCCATGGCAGTCCTTCGTTTTCATAGAACCGGTCAAGTTCTTCCGAGGAAAGATAGATCTCCCGATAACCGGTATACAAGTCATCATAATTGACCTTGTCGGTCACATAATCCTCAGCGGAAATTCCCATAACATCCGCTTTAATGCGCAAGTTGAGGTCCTTTGATACCAAAACGACTCTGTTGTTTCCATTGGCGAGATTATGTGCCAATGCCAGGATGCGGTTATCGTATTTCTGCGGATCGAACCCCTTGGGAAACTCAAGGCATTCCTGGTGGTTCAATTCAATCCGGAGCATTCCCCCTTCGGGCAAAGGAACACCTTTAGAAAGCTGTCCCAGGCATCTGAGGCCATCCAATTCTCTTGATATGAATCTCGCATTTCTCCCCACTTCATCCTGCCGTTTTTTTTGGTTATCTATCTCCTCGATAACGGCCAATGGAATGACCACTTCGTTTTCTCCGAACTCAAGGAATGCTTTTGGATCATGCAGAAGTACATTGGTATCCAACACAAAAATCTCAGCCATCTTTGATGCTCCAATGCGAGGAATCATATTCGTGAAATTTTACAGTGGCAAATCGATGCAGTTGCTTAAGTTTAGGCGCCCGACGCCCATCGAAGAAATCACAAGCCCTGTAATATCGAACATCTTCCAGCCATAATCGGAATCGATGGAGATCGTTTTTCAATGCTCGTATTAATGATCCTGGGAGACTGGATCCCAGCAAGAGGGGGCCGAAGAGTTCAGATGGGTCACGAAAACATTCCCAATCGCAAAGCCTGCATCCTGAACCATTGCTTGCGGCGGGCCATATCATATCCCAAAATTTGCCCAAATTTTCTTGACCTCTATATCCACAGGGATAAGTATTACCGTCCTTGGAGTCGATAAAAAAGAAGTCTTTTCCGCCTCTGCATGGATATGGAAATGACGGAAATCCTTCATATTGGCGGCAGAGCGCATAAAGAGAGCTTCGGGGCGAAAAGATACGGATTTTGGTTCTATACTCCGGGATGATATCGAAGAGGGCTCTAAAGAGGAGAACTCTTTCGGCATCTGAAAATTTCACCACGTTCTCTTGGGAGGTGGCTCCATAGATGGCTTTGAGCTGGCTTTCTGGCTGGGGATCATCCAAACTCATGGGGTAGCAGCTATTCACCATGGTGAAGCCCATATCGATGATGAATTTATAGAATCGTCGAAAGGCATTTCTGAAGGATTCATAAAAATAGGCTGCCTCTTCGTCTCTCGAATTGGTGCTTATTGATATTGATGATGTGGAGGTGCCCCCGATATTACGATTGATGCCCAAGTTCGCTGAAGGATAGATGCCGAAAGAATGAAATACGGGCAGCGCCCGTTCGATTCCTCGGATGACTCCCGGAAAACCCCGCATGGTTTCATGAACCGAAGGATCAGCGGAGTCCACGCTGATCCAAAGGTTTCTCAATTTTGTGGTAGCGAGTTTTTCTGCGATGATTTTGACTTTTTGCTGAAAGCGGGGTTTGTCGCTGTTCAGGAATAAGAAACCGTTTGTTCCGGTTCTGATATGTTCGATGCCGATGTTGCCCGCATGTGAGATCAATGTGACCAGGGTTTCCAATTGGAGAAAAGGTTCTCCGCCAGTGAAAGAGACGATTTTAATGCCCCTTTCCACCGCCTTATCGAGAATACGTTTCACGTCATCTGTTTTCAGGGTGTTTCGCGGAAAGGAGGCGGTAGCCCTCATACCGCATTGAGGGCAGGTTGCATTGCATTGGTCCGTGATCTGGATCACGAGCTGTCCGGGTACACGACCTTGCCTCAGGGATTTCCAAAGTGAAAAAGCTTGACTGGTCAAAGAGGTAGCCAAACAACGCCCCTCCGTTATTTTCCATGATACCGGTGGGTTGTGAAATGACTGTAGCTGTTCCAGAGAGCCAAAAAGGCTGTATCAAAAGAGCGGTCATTCATATACCGGCGGGCTTCTATTTTCATGCTTTCCAGACGGGCCGGGTCATTCAATAAGCCGGCAACCGTCTGGACCCAAGCATTGGTATCATTTCCGGAAAGGATGAATCCTGTTTTTTCGGGGATAAGATTTTCTTGTGGTCCTCCTTCATTGGTTACGATGACAGGGATGCCAGAGGCTTGAGCCTCAAGCACCACATTCCCGAAGGTATCAGTCGTTGAAGGGAATACGAAAATATCGCTTGATGCATAAGCCTGGGCCAGGTCCTCTCCGTCCAGATAACCGGTGAAACTTGCAGGCCAACCCATGAGTTCCTGTTTCATCTCTTGCATGTAAGGCCCATCGCCCACGATCACGAGATGTACCCCCTTTCGAATTTCAGTCAATTTCTTAAATGCCTGTGCGAGAAAGGGGAGATTTTTCTCCCTTGAAACGCGACCCACATAAAGGAGTTTTTGGTCTTTATCTTCAAGGTCGAGCCTCTTTCGAAAAAAGCCGTTGCGCTTGGAGGGGTGGAACCGCTCAACATCGATTCCCCTGGGGTAAAAGACGATCTTTTCTTTATGTACACCTTTTCCCGCCAGTTCTTTACCGGTGGCACGGGACGGTACATACACCGCATCCATTTGATTGTAATACCAAACGGAATATCGCCACATCATCTCTTCCAAAGCAAAATCTCCCGTGAGTGTGCTTGTATACTGGGGAAGGGCCGTATGGTAAGTCCCGTAAATGGGAATTTGCAGGATTCGGGAAATAATCAAGGCCGCGATACCTAATGGTCCCGGTGTAGCGGAGTGGATATGGGTGAAATTCTCCTGGTAACAGTAGTTGAGCATTTCAAGTAGGGGTGGGTAATAGAGTTTTAAGGCCGGGTATTCAGGCATCTCAAAAACACCTGTGGGTGTAAAATTGGTAATTCCAGGCTCCGTTCTCTCCAAACCGCAAGTAATCATTTTTAAGAATTTTTCGTGTTTTAGCGCGATCTGGGATTCCATCTTTAGCGTCAATGCCACACCATTTACTTCATTCAAGGTGTCCGTGAAATGGGCGACCCGCAGGTGCTCTTTAGGCAATGGTCTCGATCTTTTATCAAACCTGTCTCGCATATCGCGGGCGAACTGTCTATCCTTCATGAACAGTTTGTAGGATACAAAAAAAGGCGCGAGAATGGTATAGAGACACCCTGCTGATCCAAGACCATGAAAGATATTAAAGAGATCCGCGCCGGAGAAGTTAAAAAGGGTGGAATCCGCAAACTGTCGAAGCACTTTTTCAGAGATGCGATTCATGAAGTGGAACCATATGTCCTCATTTTCCCATGGGTTTTCTCCGGTCAGTTTCAGAAGGTTTTTGATCTGCGGATCATCAATAATAATTTCCCGTGCCTCTTTTAGAAGTAAATCCTTGATGCTCAGTGTGTTGAACATTGATTTGTGATTGTTTTGTCCATTGGAAGCAGCCATGCGATAGCTGAATACCCCTCGCATCTTTGCAAAGAAACCTTTTTCATTGCCGATTTGCGGAACCAGCGCACGGTCCACGAAACGCATCAAAAGGTCCTTGCCCACATAACGTTCCAATTGAAACTTATTTTTGTAAAATTGATAGGCAATGCTGTAGATATTTTGGGCCATATTTTTGGGATTCGAGCCATCACCTATTACCTCCGCACCGGGGCGATAGATTCCATGTAGAAAAGATTCGACGGATGAAACGGACGGGATTTCCGTGAAGACCCTTGCGATATCGAGGGAAGAGTGATCGTCCGAGCCGCCTATGATGGTTTTGAAATGGGGATGATCACCCACAGGAGGTAGATCATATTTGGCAGCAAGCAGGGTGATATCCTTTTCCGTGATGCTTTCGAGAATAACGCGTAACATTTTATTTTGATAATTATCACGGGATCCGTTCATCTCAAAACAACGAAAAAGGAGTATTGCCTGACAAAAATGCTCTTCAGAAAGCTTGTCATTTATTGAAAATAAAGGATGGGCCAATGCATGGATAACCTGCTGGCTGTTCAGATAGGCCACCAGATCGAATACGTTCTCTCTAAGCCGACTGATTTCATTATGTATAGCTTCATCAATATTGTAAGCCAAGACATGGAGTTTGCAACGATCCTCGGGAAAATAGGTCGTGATCTCTTCGCTCACAAATGTTCCGGGAAGGTGTGCTATTTCCAGACTTCCTGTTAATGTGTTATGGTCCGTGATGGTGACCAGATCCATGCCCTTTTGTCGGGCTACATTATAGATATAAGATGGCTCGGTATAGCTCTCCGAACAACCGAGTTTTCTTAAGACCCATTCCGAGGGTCTGGTAGAGTACTTGGAGTGGACGTGCAAATCCGCCTTCATTTTTTCCATTTCATTATTCTCCTTTTGTAGTTCATTTGTTTTGACGGCTGTCCCCACCTTTAAATGATTTGCAGTATTTCATTGATAGCCTTCATGCACTAACTACATTTATTTCCTTATCTTGTATTCTTCATTATTACGATATCAATATATGATGACCGTATTTCGATTTTATTAGGATGACACTAGATTCATGTTAGTACCTTCAACCGCTTCCCTTTTTTCCTTTTTAATGAAGAACTTATTTGTAGATAACTTTTTCCTAATTTAGTCGATTTAAAAGAGTCCCAAAATTGTAAGATGCGATGGGTGGAGGACTAGAAAAACCCAATATGCCAAACGGATTTTGAGGACATATTATCGTGAGATTCTCAATCAACAAAAGAAAGGAGACTAGATTCATATGCTGTCCGAGAATAAAAAAGAACAATTCAAAATGGTACTTACTAGACGGTTGGATGAGCTATCAGGAAAAAACAATCTCCTCATAGAGAATATCCACAAAGTTGAAAGCGGTTACGCAGACCCTTTTGATTGGGCTGCTTTTAATTGTCAAAGAGATATCCATTTGAGAATGAGGGAACGTGAGTGCATATTGATCAATGAGATCATAGATGCATTAGAAAAAATCCAGGACGGTACTTATGGAATCTGTGAGGAATGCCAAGAGGCTATTTCAGAGAAGCGATTGAGGGCGAGCCCGATAACAACTCTATGTATCGATTGCAAAACGAGACAAGAGGAAAGAGAAAAGAAACGCAAACGGTATAGCCTGATTTAAATATTTTATTTTAAGCAAAAATCAATACAAAACTAATCTGATCTTAATGATTTCCTAATATAAAGCCATTAGTCTTATCTAATAATTGATCACGGTATAAGGCCCAAATGATTCAAGAGAATCAGTCAGAGATCAAATGTCCATACTGTTCATCCGAAGCGATTTACCGTTACGGCAAAACAAGTAACGGCAGGCAGCGGATGATTTGTCAGGTATGCAACAGGCAGTTCACACCTCGGGATAACAATCAATCGGAAATCAAGGATAGGCCGATTTGCCCGAATTGCGGAAAAAATATGCATGTTTATATGAAACAAAAACACTATATTTGGTTCAGGTGCAGCAATTATCCGGGATGTCGCGGATATATGAAAAAATTTTTGGAGAAAACCAATGAGTCATTATATACATAATGTCCCCGGCAGGCTACGTGTCAAAATTCCCTCCATAAAGGGAAAACCTCAAGATGGTCTCAAAATACAGGGTTGTCTTGATGCCATGATCGGCATCGATCAAGTTGATTTCAGTCATGTCACTGGAAGCGTACTTATTCACTATGATCCAAATGTGATCGATGCATCTAAGATCCTACATCAATTAGAGAAAAAACAATATATCAGTAAAACAAAAACTTCAATGGATAACCCTGCAGCACATCTTGATTTCTCCTCCGCCCGCTCAGCCCTTGGCAAATTTCTATTCGGATGGGCTTTGGGAAAGGCATTAGAGAATACCGGCCTTTCTTTCCTAGCCGTTCTTATATAGTCGCTATCAGGGTTAGGTATAAAGAGCGCCATAAACAAGTATAAATAAGGAAATGTGCGGCACATTGGTATTCTGTCAATTATCCAAGACCAACCTGGCCTTTTGAGCAAGTTCTCTGAGATTAAACGGCTTTTGTATAAACGCCTTGCAACCACGATCCGATTTCCCCCGAACCTCGCCATTCGTGCTGTATCCATATGAGAAAAGGATTTAATGAAAGGATCGAATTCCACAAAAGGGCCTGAATGAGATGAATATGGATAACCTCTAAGTGACAACCCATCCAATCACCTTTTTCTGTTTGATTTCTTTGGCAATCCTTATTGATGAAATCTAAAAAGAATCTGCTTTTTTATCGCCCATCCTAATAAAATCCTAGCAAAGCTGATATTCAATGCGTGCACAATTTTGATACTATAGAAAGAAAGAGTCTAAAAAATTGGATGGACGAACAATGGACATTTTGGATACTCACAAAATGAATCTGCAAATGATTCCATCCCGATCTGAGATGCACGCGGATCAGTCTGAACCGATATTTAACGTTAAATCTCCAAGCCGTTTTATCAATCGTGAGTTATCCTGGTTGCAGTTCAATCGCCGGGTGCTGGAAGAGGCCTTTAACGAAAGTCACCCATTATTGGAGCGTCTGCGTTTTCTGACCATTTCCGCCACCAACCTGGATGAATTTTATATGGTGCGTGTAGCGGGCCTCAAGGCCCAGGTGGCATCGGGGGCCTCCAGTGAGAGCCCCGATCAAATGACACCCGCCGAACAGTTAAGACTGATCGATGAAAGTATTGCCCTGCTTAGGAAGGATCAGCAGCGATGCATCGAAGATCTATTGGGGCAACTGGATAATGAAGGCATTAAGGTGGTCGAACCCAATGAGCTGTCCGATTTTGATCGCGGTTGGCTTGCCAAACGTTTCCAAGAACAGATCTTCCCGGTAGTCAGTCCTTTAGCCGTTGACCCGGCCCATCCGTTTCCGTTCATACCCAATTTAGGCTATTCGCTCGTGCTGGGCCTGGAAAATGAAAGCGATGAAACCTTTATGGTAGCCTTGGTCATCTTGCCCTCTCAGATTCCTCGCTTTACGCGTCTGCCGGGAAAAAGCAATCGTTTCATCAATCTGGTCAAAATCATGCTAATGTTTTTTGATCAACTTTTTCCGGGATTTCGATTGTTATCGAGCGGCGTGTTCCGACTTATCCGCGATAGCGAACTGGAAATTGATGAGGAGGCCGAAGACCTGGTGCGAACCTTCCAATCCGCTTTAAAACGTCGACGTCGCGGCAGTGTGGTGCGCCTTTCGGTGGATGATGAGATGCCCGAGGACCTCAAAGAACTGATTATTGATCAATTAGACGTATCACCTAGCGATGTCTTTCGTTTTAAATACTTAGGGCTTCCCGATTTTGCAGAACTCATTGTCGGTGATCGTCACGATCTGCTCTTTCCGTTCTATACGCCGCGTTTCCCTGAACGTATTCGAGATTTCGGGGGTGATTGTTTTGCGGCCATCAGCACGAAGGATATCATCGTACATCACCCTTATGAAAGCTTTGATGTGGTAGTGCAATTCATCCGGCAGGCCAGCATGGACCCTAATGTGGTCTCCATAAAACAAACCCTCTATCGAACCAACAAAGACAGCCCCATTGTTCAAGCCTTGGTAGAGGCCGTCGAGGTTGGTAAAAGTGTCACCGTTATGGTTGAATTGAAGGCGCGGTTCGACGAGGCTGCCAATATCGAGTTCGCCCATAAATTGGAGCGCAGTGGTGCTCAGGTGGTCTATGGTTTTATGGATTTTAAGACCCACGCCAAACTTTCTTTGATCGTACGCCGTGAGGGTGAGCGCTTTACACCTTATGCGCATTTGGGAACGGGGAATTATCACCCTATTACGGCCAAAATATATACCGATCTTTCCTTCTTTACATGCGATCCTCAAATCTGCAATGATGTGATGCATATTTTCAATTACATGACGGGTTATGCCAAACCCATGAATCTAAAACGCCTATATCTGTCACCTTTAAACCTGCGAAAGCAATTGATAGCTGGTATCGAATCTGAAATAGAACACTGTCGAGCCGGTCGGCCGGGAGCTATCTGGGCGAAAATCAATTCATTGGTGGACGACAAGATCATCGATGCCCTTTGCCGGGCATCTCAAGAGGGCGTTAAGATCGAACTCGTAGTGCGCGGTATATGCTGCTTGAGACCAGGTATCCCGGGATATTCCGAAAACATCCGCGTCAAATCCATCGTGGGTCGGTTTCTTGAGCATAGCCGGATCGTATGCTTTGGCAACGGTCAAGAATTACCATCCCCGCAGGCTAAGGTTTATATCTCTTCAGCTGATTGGATGCCACGCAATCTGGACCGACGTATTGAAAGTCTTGTTCCGATAATCAATCCCACGGTTCATCAGCAGGTATTGGGCCAGATTATGGTTGCCAATTTGCGTGATAATGTGCAAAGTTGGATCCTGCGCCCCGATGGTCATTATGACCGGTTGGAATCAGGTGAAAAAAGGTTTGATGCCCACTATTTTTTTATGACCAATCCCAGCCTTTCCGGTCGGGGCTCGGCACTCAAACCAAATAGCCTCAAGACAAAACAGAAAAAGCGCGAGAAAAAGAAATCAAAAAGTTGATTGAAAAAAGATGCAAAATTTGAAATTCGCAGCGATTGACATCGGATCCAACGCGATTCGATTATTGCTGAAACGCGTAATGGATGATGGACAAAAGACCATATTTCAAAAAGAATCCCTCATTCGTATGCCCTTACGCCTGGGAGATGATGTCTTTTCCAAGAAAAGGGTCTCCCAAGACAAAATTAGAAAACTCATTGACATCATGCGAGGATTTAAAAATTTACTTGATGCCTACCAGCCCATCCGTTATGACGCATTTGCAACATCCGCCATGCGAGAGGCGTTAAATGGTGACGAAATTGCAGATAAGATTAAAGATGAAACCGGAATCGCATTAAAGATCATCGATGGCCGGGAAGAAGCCCAAATTATCTTTTCCACACATTCGGAAAAGGCGATTTTTCATCAAGGTGAATTTCTGCATATCGATGTCGGGGGCGGCAGCACAGAGTTGATGATGTTCGCAAAAGGGAATACCATGGATTCAAATTCGTTCCGCATCGGAACCGTGCGTATTCTTCAGGGGATGGATAACAAAAACGAATGGACAGAGATGAAGACATGGTTGCGGAAAGTAACTAGACCGTATAAAAAATTATTGGCCGTTGGAAGCGGCGGTAACATCAATAAACTATTCCAGCTCGCCGGAAAAAAGGAAGGGCAAGCGGTCTCTTTTGAAAAGATCAAATCGATAAAAGCGAATATTGAGCAGTATGAGCTGGTTGATCGTATTAATATCTTAGGTCTGCGCCCGGACCGTGCGGATGTGATCATCCCGGCAAGCGATATCTATCTTTCGGTCATGCAATGGGCGAATATAAAAAAGGTTTATGTCCCTCAAATCGGATTGGCCGATGGCATGATTCACTTGATGTATGAGCGTTTTAGAAAAGAACACCCGATTCAGTTTGTGTCGTAATAACTTAATGGATAAAATCGAAAAGCCAAACCGCCTCGGCATATAAAAATCTCCATATACATGGATTTATGAAAACCATTGTATTTTGGAAGAGCCTTGCAAATTGTGATACATGTATAAAAAGGAGTATGAGATGAAGCCTAGAATTCTTTTTATTTGTCAACACAACAGTGGCCGCAGCCAGATTGCAGAGGCATACTTGAAAGAGTTCGCCGGTGAACATTTCGAGATTGAAAGCGCAGGCTTTAAGCCCGCCGAGGAGGTCAATCCGCTGGTGGTAGAGGTCATGAAGGAAGAGGGTTTCGATCTCTCTGGGAAAAAACCTCAAAGTGTCTTTGAGCTGTTCAAGGCGGGAAATATCTATTCGCATGTCATTACTGTTTGTTATGATACTGAGGAGCAATGCCCGGTTTTCCCAGGCATAACCAAGCGCTGGCATTGGCCGTTTCCTGATCCGGCCAAAGTGGAAGGTTCCCATGGAGAAAGATTATCAAAAGTACGTGAAATTCGAGAAGAGATTAAAAATTGGCTGCTGAATCCCGAGGCGGGGACCTTTTCATTCAAAGAGTTGATAGAAAGATAAATAATTCTTAAATTGAATATTCGATCATCTCATAATTGTCCACACCCTCGTTATTCCGGCCTTCGCCAGAATGACGAGAAATGGCGTTTTCCGGCTTTTTATAGGGCTATCCATATTTATATCCCTTGTATTTGAATTTTTTTCATGGTGTTTTCCATGTGAACATTCATTCTTATAACGAAATATCGATTTCTGCTCTTTGGCTATCAGCATCCTCCCAATTTCGAAACCAGCGATCAAGAACCACAACCATAATTTCAGATGCGCCAGTAGCCCCAATCATGTTTCCTGATCATGCTGTTCCATCCACAGGCGAGCAAAGCGCATCGAATGATGCTATGTGCAGTCTTGCGCATCAAGCCTCGGTCCAGGCGGCGGTGATCAAATTCATAAACCTTGAGCCGGCCTTCATAGGCCACTTTATATCCAAGCCTATGGATGCGGTACATCAATTCACTGTCCTCGTTGCATGATAGACTCAGGTCAAAACCACCGACTGTCAAAAGGGCTTGTCGTCTGACAAGCATGTTGGAACCGGACGCGGATGGCAAACCAAGGGCGCAACACCATCGCAACCAATGGGAAAAGAGTTGGTAGTAGCGTCGATACCGGTCGCGACTGTGTTTGGCCCCCATCAAACCGCCGTGATGCTCACTTAGTGGGAGGTTGGCCAGTATGTCAAAATAATTTTCGTCAAAGCAGACATCGGCGTCGCTGTAAAGCAGCCATTCGGTGACAGCGTGCTCTGCTGCCAATTGACGGGCGGTGGCAATATTGCCTTCATCATGGATGGTGTGAATGACGGGCCGAGACTTGCGCAGGATGATTTCCCGGGTGTTGTCACAGCTGGCGTCCACAATGATCATCTTGATATGGATGGGCACGGAATCGAGAAAACGGTCGATATTGACGGCCTCATTCTTGGTTGGAACAATCAAGGTAAGTTCTTTCAGGTTCATCTTCATAGCCCTTTCCCAGGGAGCAGATAGTCCAATGCGACATAAACCAGAAATTAAATATAGCTGCGAGCATGGTAGTGATCAACCATCCGAACCAGGGGGGAGCACAACCAATATCGCATAGCAGCACCATCATAAGGGTACTCAGAATTAATACCAGGGCAAAGAGCCCATAGGTCAGAAAGAGAGAGTGAAAATATGGTAGCTGTGGCGCTCCTCGAAATGTAAAAAAACGATGAACGGCATGGCACCACATGGTGCCAATAATAAAATGGATCAACCAGGTGGTTCCGGCATGCATCGGGACTCCCTCCAGGAGCCCGTACAATAGACGATATTGGATGTGGCCTATAATAAAAATGACCGTTCCAGCCAGCAGATAACGCTCCAGTTGGCTTCGCTTGTTCAAAATCATGAATGGAACATTTATGACATGTTCATTTTTCAATTGTTAGATTCTTGTTAAAAATTGGTGAGACATCTTCATATCTTCGGATTTCGCCCTGTTGATCTTTTTGAAAGGTAGAGTCAACAGCCAAATTACTTCGCGGGTAAGGTTAAGCTAAAGGTAACTCCCCTTTCCACCCAAGCATCGAGGTCTTTATTCGTTTGGTACCCTTTGGAGGAAACCATTACCCATCCTTTCATAGGCCTCCCTGTGATATCGAATGGCCTAGTGTTTGGTAATTTCAATGAGTCATTGTAATTCTCCGGCCCCACACGCACAATAAGGTCATTATTCAAAACCCCACAGGCCATATTCCCCATTGTAAGGAAGCCGATTCCACCAAACATCTTCTTTTCACTGAGTCCGGGCTTTTCCTTTAGGAGATCTCGAATCCTTTCTGTGAGTTGTTGGTTATATGCCATTTTTATGAGTCCTTTGAATGATAATGACAAAAGGTGATCGGCCGGTGTGACCGGTCGAAGACAGCATCCCTTATTTTCCCTATTTTCAGCTCCAAAGCGTTAGCTGATTCAAATCCACATCATGATATGGGATATTGTGAAATATTTCATGAATCGAGTACTTATATCCGATATACTTATATCTCTGCGTTAACCCGTTGCTCGAACCAGATTGATCATAAGAAAGAACGGCTTTGACGGCGAAGCAACCTGATTGACCGTCCCGGCTAGGTACAGCGACCGTGAGGGGCAGATAAAGGCAAAGGACCCCGTCGAACCGGAGTGTCCGATAAACTCAGGGAGTGGAAGCGGCCAGAAAAATCGCGGCAACTTGAAATACATGAGACCATAGCCATATCGGAGGGGGAAGAAGACCGAGTTCCAGGTCGCCATGCGATCTAGTAGTGTTTTGTCGAAGAGCCGGCCCTCGAAGAAAGCGCGCAGAAAAATCAGGCACTCATGCGCAGTGGAAACCAGACCACCATCGGATATATTTGATGATAAATACTTTGGAATGATAGCGGGTGCTTTTTTAAAGTAGATCGTCGCCGGAGTATCATCGGAGCGAGGCGCTGTCCAGTCGTACAAGTATGTATTTCGCAGGCCAAGCGGAACGTAGATCATCTCCTGGAAGTTCTCAGCCATGGATTTCCCGGTAACAGATTCGATAATCGCACCCAGGAGGCGATAATTTGCGTTTGAGTAATATGCCTTACCGGATTTGCCGGGTGCGAAACGGGGTGACAGGGTCCGTACAATATCGATGGCCTCTTCGGTGCTGATCCAGCGGTCCTGTCCGGCCTTTAGCTCATCCATGACGCTCTTTTGACCTTTTGGTTTATCTTTTTCATGATCGGCGAGGCCAGAGGTTTGGGCAATGAGTTGGTGGACCTTGATTTGATCGCTGTAGTCCGTACCTTTATAAATATGGATCCCACGTATTAGCGAGGCTGGCAGATATTTCGAAATCGGCGCATCGAGGTCGATACGCTGCGCCTCAAAGAGCCGCATGACGATCGCGGCCGTATACATCTTGGTCACACTTGCGATGAAATAAGGTGTATCCGGTGTTATCGTCGCTCCCGCTTGAGGGTCGGCGGTGCCAGCGCAACCGACAAAGTCGATGCTACGATCATACGATTGCACGGCTGCAACGACATTATAGACGTTGCCTTTGCCGATCTGTGCTTCGAGCAAAGATTGTAACTTGTCTGCAACTCTGTTCAAGTCGACCTCCATAATATTGACTTCCTACAAAATGCTTTCGAGGATGCCGACCACACTCTGGACACACGGCACACATATTTTGTTTAGCAGGTCATTCTCCTTGAAGTATTTTTGCCCTTCGTCAGTTGTTAGATCACATCCATTGAGCAAGTTGCGGCAAACAAACGTGCCGTGTTTTTGGGCGAAAATCTTCATGAGCTCTGCTGTCTTCAGGTATGTCCATTCCATGGCTGATCTATCCTCTTTGCGACCCATGCCGTGTCGCAATCCCAAAACAAGAATGCCGGCCGTCACGGCACCACAGACTTGCCCTTTTCGCGCCATGCCCGCACCCAAACCACATGCGAGCTTCAGGGCTGTTTCCTCAGTCAGATCGCCTTCTTCCCGGAAAGCGTAAAGAGTGGATTGGGCTCAATTGTAACCACTTAAGAATTTTTCTTCTGCAATAGCAACTTTATTTGACATCATCACTTTTTTCCTTTGCGCTATGCCGGGTGTATTCCCCATAGGTGTCAATGGAATTTTTACGACCCGTCAATCCCGAATGCCGTGCGGGACCACCCAATAAGACACCCCACGGGTTGATAAAGATTCTTGTCCGGGTATCCAGTTTGATCTCCTCTTCCCCAAAGAGCGGTTTTGCCCAGGCAAACAGCCTGAACCGCTTTACTATTGAGACCATAATTTTTTATACATGAAAATGGGCAATCTTTTGATGACCTATGCCGTCCAGGGGAAGTTTTTTTGTCAGTTTCAACTCAAATTCGACCAAGCCCTTTACCGCCCCCTGGGCGGCATGGGAGGTTGACATAGATTGCTCAAAATCGGTTAAAAGATCAACAATAAGGGTGTCTAAATATGAATGCTCCCATTAGTAAGTGTTTCGATTGTTTGAAACTGCCTGATCAGGACCTTATACTTTAGTGCGATTTTAAGGCCAAGAGAAAAATTGATGACCGCTGCGGCGGAAAGGTCCTATGCAAGCACCCATGACTATTTTAATTTTCATTCAAAAACCTATAAATGATGAATACCTTTAGCGCTCATCGAAGACATATTTTCTAATATGAGATCTGCCAACCGATTGAAAGCTTAAGGAAATCTATTTTTATACTTTTGGGAACAGGAGTTTAATAAAAGCGGACTTGTTAAATAAAGGAATAAAAATATAGAAAATCTTTAAAAATCCGAGAAAAATAGGATTCGTGTTTTGGAAGCAGCTCATCAAAATTAGACCAGTAGTGGCAACTTTCTGTTTTTTATAAGAATTTCATCGCTATGACTAATCAACAATTTCAATGCGTTAGATGAACCTGTTGGAAATGATAATATTGCTGGGTGGTTACGTTTCTTTAGTCAATATTGATTTAATCGACCATAGTCGAGGTTTTTCGGGGTTGAAAGCAGCTCATGGATAGATAAAAGTGACAGCAACCTAATTATGGTTTTGTTTTGGAACTTTCATTGTTTATTTTGAGGAGAAAGAAATGATTTCACCATCTCAAGACATTCGGGAATTTATTCGCGCCATCGAAGACAAGGACTATCTGAGTATGATCTATTTGGCCGATGATGAGGCTACAGCCGTTGAAAGAAGTCTGTACCATACAGATGCCTACCCGGACAAGAAGAAAACGGAAAGTGAAAAATACGCAAATCAATTGAAAAGCTTTATCGCTTTTCTCCGTTACAGCATCAAACCCCACACCAGCGATCCGGAGAGTGATTATCAGTTGTTTCAGTCTGTTTTGGAACCCGGAGAGGCATAATTCCCATTATGTCCTCATTGTCCTTGGAACCATCCTATATGAGTTGTTTAAAGGATTAGAGCCTGAAAATCCCGCCACCGCTTTTTCTCTAACATATCCCCCCGGCGAACATGGCTTGAACACCAAAAACAAATAATGACCTTTGTGTTGAATCCCAAGAGCGATTTCTAACAAAAAGATAACCATACTCTTACTCTTCACTAATGGTTCCCACCTACTTTGGTGTCATCTAGCTCATGGCTCAGAAATATTCCAACATGGGAAACATTAAAAAAGGAGGATATATATGAAAGGGAAAATACAAAAAGATTTATTCAAAAAGATGGTAAGAGGAATGGTAGTCATCCTAATGGCGGCCTTTTTTATGACCGCGATTCAGATGCCTGTATTCAGTGAACCCAAGACCTATCTGGCCAGGCCGGCCAAATACGTGTTTTATTTTATCGGGGACGGGATGGGGATTCCGCAACGAACGGCGGCCGGAAAATATCGAGAAGATCGGCTGCTCATTGACAGCTTTCCGGCGCAGGGAGTGACCACCACCTATGCAGCCAACCAATTTATTACCGATTCAGCCGCATCGGCTACATCCCTGGCTTCCGGTGTGAAGACCAATGTGGGTGTGGTTGGTCTGGACCCAAGCGGTCGACCGGTCAAGACCATTGCGGAACTGTCCAAAGAAAAGGGCATGAAGGTGGGCATCATCTCCAGTGTCTCCATTGACCATGCAACACCGGCTGCCTTTTACGCTCATGTATCCAGCCGCAGCCAATATTATGATATTGATGTGGCCTTAGCGGAGAGCGGATTTGATTTCTTCGGCGGCGGTGGCCTTAAAGACCCCGCGGATAAAAAGAAGAAATCCAAAAACTACAAAGGTGACGCCCTGGAACTCGCAAAGCGAAATGGTTATAGAATAGTCACCCAAAAAGACGCGTTTATGAGACTTACCCCGGCGGACGGTAAGGTCCTGGCCTGGAATGACTGGCTTCAGGACAGCGGTGCTTTGCCCTATGCCATGGATACGCGCACCAAGGACATCACCTTGGCGGAATTCACATCTAAGGCCATTGAAATGCTCGACAATCCCAACGGATTTTTTATGATGGTGGAAGGGGGTAAGATCGACTGGGCCTGCCACGCCAATGATGGCACCGCCGCGATCCACGATACCTTTGCCTTTGATGACGCGGTCCGGGTAGCTGCGCGCTTTGCCGAAAAGCACCCATATGAAACCCTTATCGTGGTTACGGGCGATCATGAATGCGGTGGGTTGACCCTCGGGTTTGCCGGCACCAAGTACGGGTCCAATTTCGAGATACTGGGACAGCAGATCGTCTCCTTTACCAAATTCGATCAGGAAGTGCTTGGACCCTTTAAGAACAGGTCCGCCGGTACAGAGACCTTCGAGAACATGAAGGGGATCATCACTGAAAATTTCGGCCTTAAATTCACGAGCGATGGAGCGGGAAAGGATCCCATGGTATTGGAAACCCATGAAATAGCCCAAATCAGGGATGCCTATAATCGGAGCATGGGTGGAGAAAAAGAGAAGTCCACGGATACACAGACCTATCTGCTTTATGGCGGATATGAACCTTTAACCATTACCCTGACCCATATCTTGAACCAAAAGGCGGGCCTTGGTTGGACTTCATATAGCCACACCGGGGTCCCAGTGACGACCTCCGCACATGGTGTGGGTGCTGAGATATTCAACGGCTACTATGACAACACGGATGCCGCGTTGAAGGTCATGTCCGCTATGGGAATGGATCCCCGCCCGTACTATGCAGAGACGGAAGTTGCCTATAAAGTTGCGGTCAATTTTTAGGTGGCGACTATCAATAAATACACCATATTTCCTCCCCCCCTAACTGTTCGGATATACTCGCGCCGAAGTCCCCTCCAACGAGGGTAAGGGGGGATTAATTAGTGGATACACACTGGGTAATTCCTTAACCTTAAATCAGATTACGACATGGGGCGGCGCGGCGGAGTTGGCAGGGCCGCCCTTTTTTCAGGAAATATCAAAATGGGAAATTTGTTTCAAACCAACCGTAGGCATCATATTATTTTATTGTTGGCCTTCATGATCTTGTCCGTTTTTCTTTTTTGGTTGCCCACCGGTTATGAGAAACGAACAGGGAGCCAATCGGTTCGGTGTGTCGGTCGGGTTCTGGAGGTGGACGATTCCGAGATCCAGCAATTAGGCCTTATCAAGACCGGAGACCAAAAACTTCAAATCAACCTAGAAAGTGGTCCTTTCAAAGGTCGCGTGGTTGCCGGTAATAATCCGCTGCTGGGAATCATGCAACAGGATAAGGTCTTTTCGGTTGGTGACCGGGTATTTGTGATCCTGACATTGAATAAGACCGGCGATCAGATTGTGTTCGTGAATCCTCAGGATTTTTATCGAATCGATCTGGAAATCGTCTTATTGATTATCTTCGCGTCGGCCTTGATCCTGTTTGGGGGATGGACCGGGACCAAGGCCTTAATGTCTTTTATCTTGTCTGCATTGGTGATATGGAAGATCTTGGTCCCTTCCTTACTGAAAGGATATGATCCCTTATTGGTTTCTCTGGCGGTTGTTGCCTTTTTCACCGCCTTGATTTTATTCCTGGTGGCCGGGTTCACCCGTACAGGGGTGGTGGCCGTTTCCGGGGCCTTCCTGGGTGTTTTGACCAGTTGCCTGCTGGCAATTTATTTTACCCATAGTTTCCATGTTCATGGTGCTGTGCTGCCTTTTTCCGAGACCTTGCTCTATTCCGGATTCGGGCATCTGAACCTAACCCGGATCTATATCGCGGCGGTCTTTATAGCCGCTTCCGGTGCGGTCATGGACCTGGCCATGGACGTGGCTGCCAGTATGCAGGAGCTGGTCTATAAACACGGGGAAATCCCCAGGGTCGAGTTGATGAAATCGGGCTTTCGGGTTGGAAGGGCGGTGGTCGGTACCATGACCACGACCCTTTTATTCGCCTATTCGGGTGGATACATCACCCTGCTCATGGCCTTTATGGCCCAAGGGGTTCCCATTGCTAACCTTTTCAATATCATCTATGTGGCCACGGAGGTGTTGAAAACGTTGGTGGGTAGTTTCGGTCTGGTCATGGTGGCACCGTTTACGGCCCTTATCGGTGGATTGGTTCTTGGTGGAAAGAAAGGGAAGCGACCGGTCGGATCTCTCCCCGCATCGCAATGTTAAGCCTGGATTGGAACTTCCCGGTATGCCGTCAATCCCCACGAGAAAAACCCTTACTTTAAGCCTTTAAGGGAGCGCGGAGCTAAAAAGATACGCGCATCCGAGAAGCTTTGATTCTTTTCTTTCCATGTGATGATCAGTCTTGATGATATTTAAAATTCATCCCGCGAATAGTGTTTCTAAATTCAAGCGATCGGCCAGTGTTTTCAAGCAAGCAGTTTGCTGAACGCTGAATGCTTCATCCAGAAATGAATTATTTCTAGATGAACGCCATTCAGGGCTCGTTTAGAAAAAGTGAGAAGATCATTTAGATGCTTCTGAAATAACGGCACGATGGCGTTGTTTTGACCATGAATCCGCTTTGCCCGCGCTTGTTGGGTTTGGAGGAAAGACATTGTTCAACATGTGTAAACATCCATTCCACTGACCCCACGGCTAGAGATTCGGGTGACGTTTCGATCGGTCCGATTGTACATTTCGCAATCATGCCGTAACGGTATTTTTGAAATCGAATCCCCGTCACGAGATCACCGCCGGAATAGGCAAGGAGTTTATTGGTATGCCCTTTGGGGACGGCGGTTATGGGCTGTGGAACATGGGAATGATGACCGAAAATCATATCCCAGTCATCTAACAGGCTATAGCCGAGCCGGATGATCTCCGGCCGCGGCCAGAGTTCAATCTCATACCCCCAGTGTGGAAAAAAAATGTTAAAGCATCCCGGCTTCTTTGAAAGGTGTTGCCCGGTCTCGTCGAATCGGGTGATATAAGAACAATTTTTTTTGTTGGACCACATCGAGGCTCCGACGATGTTTATTCGTTGTGTATGCATATAAGAGGGTGATTTTTTTGTTCCGAATATTTTAAGACCGTTGTTGCTTAGTATATTAACCGAATCTTGAAACGCTTTGTGTCCAAAATCACTACTGTGGTTGTTAGACACGCAGAGGGCTATCTGTTCAGGACTTTGAATCCTGGAAAGCGCCTCTATTATTTTTTCGGTGTGGGATAAAGCGAAAAGCGGTTTTGGCAGATGCGTGATGATTCCTTCGAGATTTCCGATAACCAGATCAGTATCCAAAAAGAATTCTTGAATGGAGGGATCAACATGAAAAGGATATCCATGCGTATCCATTATATCCCCCAAAAACCCCAGCCGGTGTTCAACCCTTAATATATTATTCAAAACGGTTTTTTTCGGCAAAAAGGAAACGATGTCTCGATTCAGTTTGAGGGGCCCGAGGATATTTTTGATTGTCAAAAAGAGCAGCTCACGATATGGGTAGGGATTGGGAAGCGACGCGGTAATTTCATTTAGTGATATATTGGCTATAGTCTTTGAAAAAAGGCTCATATTCACTTTCCAACAATACGGTTGAAATAATAAAATCCGCCGTGGATCGATTGCATGCGGTCGGTATATTATACAGGACCGACATTCTTAAGAGGGCCTTTACGTCAACATCATGGGGTTGAGCAGTCATAGGGTCCCAAAAAAATATCAGCACGTCAAGGTCTCCATTGGCTATCATGGCGCCGAGCTGTTGATCTCCACCAAGTGGGCCGCTTTTCAGCCGGTGTATGTTAATGGAACAGTTTTCAGATATATATTTTCCAGTGCTGCCTGTTGCATACAGATCATGCTTTGATAAAGCCGTTATATTATACCTGAATTTTGCACATAAACCACCATTTCGGCGATTCCAAACCGATAAAAATTTTCCTATCGAAACTAATCGGTGGCCATTTTA
>JAFGGA010000200.1 GCA_016930835.1 Deltaproteobacteria bacterium | reverse complement strand
TCATCCGGGAGAAAAGTCATGTCACTTTATATTGTTTGTCAAAAAAAGAGAAACAACCCACGCATGGATATACGTATCTGCCAGACCAAGTGCAATATGCGAGAACAATGTAAGGAATATATCTCAATCCATCAGAGTATGGAACAACTTCGTGAAATCCACATGTCTAAAGAACCTCGATCAATGATCTTACAGGCTGCGTAAATAAAGATTATCCCATTTCATCCGCATGAGATTGAATCGGCAGTTCAATTTCGATGGTCAAGATTTGATCCGCGTCTTGCTTCACATCAATCGTTCCGCCGTGACGATGAATAATAACCCTCGATAAAGGAAGATCCATCAGGATCTTTCCCTCCGAATCCTCTTCCATATGGGGGAAAAAGAATTTTTCCATATCATCGTCCGATAAACTATGGACTTTATAGCTGAGAGTGATCACCAGATTTTCACCTACCTGATCCGTAGAAATCCGGATGGTTTCACCTTGAGGAATCGAGACGACGGCATGTCTGAGAAGGCTCTCCAATGCCTGGGTCAGTCTTGATTCATCCATCCATACACTGGTCAGAGAAGGATGGAGGTTTTTCACCAGATGGACATCTTTGGACTGAAAAAGCCCTTCCATTTTTAAAAATATTTTATCCAATAGAAGGTTCGGGTCCGTCTTTGTTCGTATGAGATCAAAGGGTTGAATCGAGGCGAAAAGGACCTTTAAGAAATTTTCCAGTCGTGCCACCTGATCCACAATAATCTGGGCCGATTGATAATGGGGATCATCCTTTTCGAATGAATCACGAAGCCGACGGGCAAATCCCCCGGCTGTCGCTAACGGGTTGCGAATCTCGTGGGCCACCAGGGCCGATATCTCACCCATTATACGAATCTCTTCCGTGCGGAGTGCCCTTTCTTGCAACCGCTTAAGTTCCGTTATATCCATCATAATGCCGTCGATCCATTTGACACGACCTTTCTCATCTTTGGCCGGGATGGCATGCTCGATGAAGGTCAGGATGCGGCCGTCCTTACCTTGTAAAGACCTTTCCAAACGGCATTCGTTCCCCTGTAGAAAACAGTTTTGATAGACCTTTTTATACCCCTTGGATCCGGGGGCGCTGATCCGTCCCAACCAAAACCGTTTGTCCCCCACGGCATCTTCTGCCGTGTACCCCAGACTTTCGCTCAGGTAGGGGTTAACAAACTCCGTGGTCCCATCCGATAATACCCGATAAACGATTAAGGGAACATTCTCGACCAGTGTCCGATATTTTTCTTCCGAGGAAACCAGGTCATTGGTTCTTTCAAAGACCTTCTTTTCCAGGGTCTTGGAGTGTTCTTGGAGTTGGGTCCGTCTTTGTTTTAGAGAATCCAGCATGGTGTTTAGCGCCTCGGTAAGGGCTCCGATTTCATCACCGGGTCTTGGTTTGAGCCGACTCTCACGTTTTTCAAGGGCAATGTCCTGTGCGACATGGACGATTTCTTTAATGGGCCGAACAAAGAGGAGGGTGACCAGAAACGTCAGTAAAAACGATACGGCAATCCCGATCAATCCAACCAGTATCATCAGGTTTCGGGTCCGAGATAATCGTTTTTGAACCTCTGAGCGATCCATACGGATTTCCACGATTACCAAGGGTTCTCCGGAATAGTCCGGAACCTGACCGTAGAGAATGGATCGATCCGGGGTAGACTCGGGAGCAATCAAGATGACGGGAGTACTTCCTTTTATGGCCTTTTCCGGAGACGATTCGGGGTTTTTGTTATCTTTTTGGTTATCACTTCCCGCGATGAACACACATTCGCCCGCTCCTGTTATCTCGAAAACATTAAGATCAATCCCTCGTCTTTGGTGTATCTCATTTAAAAAGGCAGCGCCGAATGAATGACCGATCTCTAGGGTTCCAACCATTTTTTCATTCTGAATGACCGGTACCACACCGCGAATCCCAAAGCCGGTCTCGCCCTTTTCAATTCCGGCCACCGGTTTCCCTGATCGCATGACATCCGGGATCATGCTTCGTGACGCACTTAGATCATCCCCGAATCGCTCAGGCGCGTGTAACCTTAAAAAGGAGACCGCAGGCGGGATGTGAAAATGAAATTGTTCAACATCGAAATGGCTTTTTATCAGGAAATAGGTGGGGATCAAAAGATCATGCAGGGTTTGTCTATTTCTTTGTGAAAGAAGTTCGCAGACTTCAGGGTCACCGGCAATGACGGAGGCCATTGAAAGGGCTTGAGTCTTTTTATGATCAATATCTTCGAGGAATTGGTCATAATATTGAGTCAACCTCTTTTGCTCTTCAGCTTGGATCAAATTGAACTGTGACGACAGACCGATATAGGTAAGCACGGATGTCCCCGCAAAGGCAAAAAATAAAAAGGGGATTAGCAGCTTCCACTTGAGGCTTATTCCACTCAGCTTGTCAATAAATTGATATAGGATTCCCTTGAGTCCTATTTTTTGCCTGTCTTGATCCGATCCCATACTTGATTCATCTCTGCTGGTGTTGCCTTTTGAAGGTCAAGATTCATTGAATGAAGCTCTCGTTCCATCTCCTGAAAACGCATAATGAATTTTTGATTGGCCTCCCGGAGGAGATTTTCCGCATTGAGATCCAAATGCCTGGCCAGATTGACCAAGCTGAACAGGAGGTCCCCCATCTCCTCTTGGACCCCGGTTGTGTCTTGGTTCGATAGGGCTTTTTCAAGCTCCCCCATCTCTTCTTTAACCTTGTTCCATACATCCCCTTTTGTTTCCCAGTCAAATCCTACCTTCGCCGCCCTTTGACTTAATCTATGCGCTCGCAGCAGAGAAGGGAGAGAAACAGGTACCGCCTGGAGCAGGGCTTCTGTGGTATGGGGGGCCTTTTTTTCTTCATCTTTTATCCTTTCCCAATTTTGGGAAACCTCTTCCGCATCAGTCACACTCATTTGACCAAAGACATGGGGATGACGGCGTATCATCTTTTCCTGGATTTGATCGATTACATCAGATAGATCGAACTCGTTCCTCTCCTCTGCCAACACGGCCAAAAAAATGATTTGGAACAATAGGTCTCCCAACTCTTGGCAAACATCCTCAGGACGGTTTCTTTCAACAGCGTCCAAGACTTCACAGGCCTCTTCCAAAAGGTATGTTTTGACGGTTGAGTCTGTTTGTTGCTTGTCCCAAGGACATCCATCAGGCCCTCGGAGTTTGGATACCAGTGCTGATAAAGCGATAAAAGATTCGGCTAATTCATTGTTTTTCTTTTTCACGGACAGCGTACCTGTTTGTTTTATAGATTACCGAAGATCTTTACCAAAGCTATCAAGTCTTCGTCAAGGTGATTATCCTTTATGGGATCACCAACAAGGCATATGACTTGCAAATATTTATTCTTTGTATGAAATGACATTCTGTGATAGAAATGCTGTAATCCATACTTCCAGGGGAAAATTCACGTTATGATGAATGAAAGAGAAAAGCTCGATCTCATTACGCAAATCAGTCTGGACATCAATGAAGTCAAGGATATAGATCTCCTTCTGGAACGGATCTTGACCAGCGTCAGAAAATTCTTTAATGCGGACGCCGGCTCCATTTATCTGCGAGATAAGGATAATCTACGGTTCAGTTATTCCCAAAATTTCTCTCAACAACAGAAACTGCCTCCCGGGAGAAAACTTATCTATAATACCTTTTCAATCCCCATCAACAACATGTCCATTGCAGGATATGTGGCCAAGAACCGCAAAACCGTCAATATCCCGGATGTTTATTCGATTAACGATTCGGTGCCTTATACGTTTGATTCACAGTTCGATATCATATCCAACTATCGCACATCATCCATGCTGGCTGTTCCCATCATTAACCAGCGCAATGATGTCTTGGGGGTTATGCAGGTGATCAATGCCCAAGGGGATGATGGTGAGATTCTACCATTTTCGCCGGAAGATGAACCTCTGATCATGCATTTTGCAAATAGCGCGGGCCTGGCCATCGAACGGGCCCAGATGACGCGTAACATCATCCTAAGGATGATCAGCATGGCCGAATTAAGGGATCCCAAGGAAACAGCGGCCCACGTCAATCGGGTGGGTGCCTTTTCTGTGGAGATCTATGAGGAATGGGCCAGGGATAAAATGATTCCAGATGAAGAAGTTGAACGTCAGAAAGACGTATTAAGAATGGCCGCCATGCTTCACGACGTGGGGAAGGTTGCCATCAGCGATCTAATCCTTAAGAAGCCCGCGCGCCTGACTCTGGATGAATTTGAGATCATGAAGAGCCATACCTATTTGGGGGCGCGGTTATTTAAAAATATACAGTCGGATTTTGATGAGGTTGCCTTACAGGTGGCCCTGAACCATCATGAAAAATGGGATGGAACAGGCTACCCGGGGCATATGGATCCCGAGACCGAAGAACCCTTGCCGGGATTTGAAGGGGCTAATGGCACACTGAAACCCAAAAAAGGGGAAGAAATCCCTGTTTTCGGTCGCGTGGTCGCCGTCGCGGATGTCTATGATGCCTTATGTTCCCGAAGATCGTATAAAGAACCCTGGGATGAAGATCGGACCTTGGAAGAGATCCGTCAGTCAACCGGTAAACATTTTGATCCGGACATGGTTCGGGCATTTTTTTCATGCCTTGATGTGTTGAAATCCATTTCCAAACGTTACCCGGATGAAGATGAGCCACAAGAAAAGGCGGATTGAGCCGGGTTTAGTGCCAGGATTAGATCTGAAAATAGCCTGCAATGAGATTTTAGAACCCTTTTGATCGATGTTCTTTGCCGATTTCATCATCATATCCTGTCTTCTTGATGGCTTTCCATGATCAATCATACCCATCCAAAAACGATATTTGGGGGTACGGGATCTCTTTTCAAGTTCACACCCAAAGGTCGAATTGAATTTATTTTGGACACCTATGATAATCCATATCAGCCCTTTATCGGACCTTTAAAAACACCATACTTAAGGAGTACGATATGAAAGGCTTGGAATTGATCGGTTTAAACGAGAACCGGACCATCCTTGAACAAATACGGCGGGGTTCCAACAAGAAAAACCCTTTTGAATCCCAAACCTTTAGGGACGAGAACAGGGTCTCCCTAGATCTTACATACGTGTTTGATGCTCCTGGCGAAGGCTCCATATCCAAAGGCGATGTGGAAAACCTGATCCCAAGAGTTTTAGAGGCCCATCGATTGCTGAACAACAATGAAGGCAATATCCATGATGGTGATACGGTTATGACCGGATGGCAGGCTCTACCGGATGAGATCGATCAAACCCATCTGGATGAAATCCGATCCGTTGCCCGCTCCCTTTCAAAGGAAATAGATGCCTTTGTATCTCTGGGTATCGGGGGGTCATATCTGGGAATAGAGGCCTCAGTCCGTGCCTTGACCCACCAGTATTTTAATCAATTGACACGGGAACAACGAGGGGGCGCACCCGAGATCTATTTTCTCGGTCAAAATATGGATCCGGATTATTTTCGTGATACACTGGATATGCTCAAAGGAAAATGCATCGGCGTTAATGTCATCTCAAAATCGGGGACCACAACAGAAACCGCCGTTGCCTTTCGGATCATCCAACGGTTGATGGAAGAGAACTGGGGTGAAAGGGCCAACCATCTTATCATTGCCACCACGGATAGGTCAAAAGGGGCCTTAAGACGATTGGCGAACGAAAAAGGATACCGAACATTCGTGGTCCCTGATAATGTCGGCGGCCGGTTTTCTGTTCTAACGGATGTGGGACTGGTCGGGTTGGCAATGGCCCAAATCGATATTGAAGAATTTGTGGCAGGCTTTCAACGGATGAAGCAACTGACTAGGATAGACGATTTCTGGTTAAATCCGGCGCTTGTCCATGCCGCGGTCCGTCATACGGCGTGGTTGAAAGGGAAAAAGGTTGAGGTGGTGGCCACCAACTCCAATGCTATGTATTTTGTTGCCAGGTGGATGGAACAGCTTTTCCCGGAGAGTGAGGGACACCAAGGGCACGGCATGTGGGTCTCACCTTCTCTTTACTCCGAAAAATTGCACGCCAACGGCCAGATGGTCCAGCAAGGGGAAAGGAACATCCTGGAGACGTTTTTGTTCCTCCAGGAACATGACAATCGCATCGAGATCCCCAGGGATGAAAATAACCTGGATGGTCTTAATTTTCTTCCCCAAAACGGTCTTGATATGAATGCCGTGAACCAGAAAGTGATTGAAGGACCGGCCTATGCCCATTACTTGGGCGGGGTACCCAACATGTCCATCCGTATACCGCGGAGAAACGCCTATAATATGGGTCAAATCTATTTCATGATGGAGAAATCCGTGGCCATCAGCGGGTATCTCTTGGGCCACAACCCGTTCATTCAACCCGGGGTGGAGGCCTATAAAAAGGCCATGTTTGCCCTGGTGGAAAAACCGGGCTTTGAGAAAGAGGCCCAAGAGATGGAGGAGGCGCTTAAAAAGTTAGAGAGGATGGTGATTCATGCATAATCGTTCACTGGTATTGGCGACCCGGAACCCGGGTAAGATCACGGAATTCAAGAAATTGCTCTCCGGGTTCGATATAGAGATAAAAAGCCTTGCGGATTTCGGACCCATCCCCCAAGTGGTGGAGGATGGCGCGACATTTGATGACAATGCCTATAAGAAGGCCCATTTTACCGCAAAGGTGCTGGGGCTTCCGGCCTTGGCCGATGATTCCGGCCTGATCGTCGATGCATTGGGCGGTGCGCCGGGGGTCCGTTCAGCCCGTTATGCCGGAGCGAGCGCAACGGATGCGGAAAATATTCAAAAACTTTTGGCGGATATGGAGGGAGTAATGGATCGAAAGGCGGTTTTTGAGGCCGTGATCATCATCGCCGTTCCAAGAGGCCCGGCCCTGACCTACGAAGGCAGATGCGAAGGGGAGATCACCCATGCCGTCATGGGCGAGAATGGCTTCGGTTATGATCCTGTTTTTTATTATCCGCCCCTGAAAAAGACCTTTGCCCAGATGTCGCCGGAGGAGAAAAACCGAGTCAGCCATAGGGGAAAGGCCATGTCGGAAATTCGGGATGAGTTTGATAAGATTATGATTTGGCTGCAAAATCGGCTTGCCGAAGAGCCAGCGTAATCATGACATTCACCAGATCATGTTGTTTTTTTATCGGTAAAACATAAAATAAAATAATTGACATAATTTTTTAGGTGTATATCTTTGTAGGAACTATTAAGGCCGAAATTCAACCATAAGGAGGTTTGAAGATCATAATGTTTCAGGTAACCGAAAAAGCCAGTGAAATGATAAAAGGATTTTTAAAAGACAAGGAAGAGTCTTCTTATATCAGGGTGTTTCTTTCTCAAGGTGGCTGAGCCGGACCCTCTTTGGGGATGGCTCTGGATGAGCCCAAGGAAAACGATGAAATCATCAAGGATAAGGGCGTGACCTATTTGATCGATAAAGGATTATATGAAGATGTGAAACCCATAAATGTGGATTTTATTGATGCGGCTATGGGATCAGGTTTTTCCATTAGCTCCAACCTGCAAAGGGGGGCTTCATGCGGCGGATCATGTAGCTGCTAACGATTCACCCCCATTTTCATGGATGGGCCATGAAGATGGGGGTATTTTTTATTTAAACGCTCCAAGCTGGCAGGATTGAATCTTTATCCCCAATGCTTCGCAGGCCGAAGATATCTCCATCTTTTTCATCCCAAAGCGCTTCGCCAGTTCCCAGGCGTCCTTACAAGACAATCTATTATTGGTAAGGACCTCCCGGATCGCCTTTTCCAGGTCAGGTGAAACATGGTCGGCCGGTTTGACGATCCTTTTCTCAGGACCATAACCAAATAACCCAAGCTGGCATTTGGCAATGGAGATTTCATTGATATCCACTGCGGCCCCCACCTCCCTGGCCGTTACCTGCAAATCATCAACAATGGAAAAGGCGGCGGCACAGGAGATCTCTTGCCCCGATGCCTTTTCCCGAACGGCCTCCAGGATCTCCGGTTTGACCTTTAGATCCGCCGGATGTTTCCCCGCATAATGTCCCCTGTCTTCATGTGTCATTGCTTAACCTCATTTTATCAAAATAGTTATTTCCAATATAACCAGCCTGGGATGCGGATTCAAGAGGTCCAAGGTCCAAAGGTCAGGGATTCGAGTGAAATCCCGGATCATTGCAAGTCAGCAATGCGGGGGTGCCATGGTCAGGAAGAGCTATCTATGGATCTATATCTCATCAAAAACCGGGTTGCTTTGTTTTCATTTCGAGCGAAACGAGAGATCTTGCCATCAAGATTCAGTCTGTAAGCCGCACCCTTAGATAAAGATCCCTGCCTTTTTGCCACGGATGCCCATATTTAATGATCAGGAAATCCCCATCCTGAAGGTTTGATTGGGTCTTGATCTTTACGGCGATGGTTTTTGATCCATTGTCTATTTCAATAACCTTCTCCGTGCCCGTGAGGGCTTCATGGCTCGTCAAAGGGATATCATGGACAGCCCCTTTCTCGAACTGGTATTTTGGGAAAGGATGGCGAAAGGCCCTGCCCCATCCGCCTCCCCTGCTGCTGAAACAGGCGCCCAATCCCCCGCCCCGGCATTGAAAAGAACCACACGAACCCTTGCCGCGGGGCCGGTAGGTATGGCCCCCTGCGGAACCGCCCCCAGGATACGATCCGTTGAGATGCCCGTAACCATTCAGGTCGTAAACCCGCCGTTTATCCTGGTTCCCCAGGATGGAATAGGCCTCGCTGATCTCTTTAAACCGCTCCCCTGCCTCATCCCCGCCGTTCTGGGTATCAGGATGGTATTTGAGGGCAAGCCGGCGATAAGATTTTTTGATCTCCTCCGCGCTCGCATCCCTTGATATCTCGAGAATAAGATAAAGATCCTTCTGCATCATCCGCAACAACCCTGAGGTATTTTCGGAGCCCATCTTAGCCCGACAACATCCTCAAGTCAAATCATGATTATATATTGTTCATTGAACACTGCTCATTGATCTTTGGAACTATCACCTTTCACACCAAGATAGAATTTGCAAGAAGATGTGGATATTTGGTAATGACAATCTGCGATGAGTTGGATACATAATATGATCAGATCATGGGTCAAATTGTAAAAAAGACAAAAGAGGCCGATAGGTGGCTGATAAAATAATCCTCCCGCTTCCCCCATTCCCGACAGTTCCAATCAAAAAAACATGAGCATAATCTTTTTACTGTTTTACGCGCATACCCCTAGCTTTTCTAGATTCGAGGGGATTCTTTGCTATTCTCTTTATGCATGCAACTGAATTCAGGCTGTTATGAGTAGCTGAATTACGAAAGCTGTGGCAATCCACGGGTGATTTCATCTGCATATTTTAAAGGAACGATTATCCAGAGGAAATAGTCTGTGGATGATTCCATGGAACGAAATCCGACCTCTAAATGTGGTCCATCCATAAGTACCATCTGTCACCGGTGGATAACAACCATAAAGGCATTCTCGACAAAATGACCCATGGCATCATCAAATGAGACATCTTCCACCGGCTGTCTAGCCCAACTTTTCCTACAATCCAGCTTGTCAAACCGCCATTCTTCGCATATTGAATGGGCCTTCCGCAACAAAGCGTTTTTCTCGGAGTGTGACAATTTTGTCGCATCATAAAAAATATCCTGATCCATAATTCGCTGTACCAACCTTGTTTATTATTAGAAGTGTTTATTAAGATGCATGAGAAGGAAAAATATAATCCTATTGAATGCATTTCGAAAGCAATTTTCGGAAATAAAAATTATTAAAAATTACTACCTTGTTTATTCAATATAAATACATTTTGATAATCATTATCCACGATATTTTCCATTTCTAGTATATTAAAATCCTTAAATGAATTTATATTGACGTAAATATCCCACTATCCTACATTTTCGGATAGTAATTTTCGCTTTTCCATCTAGATCAACTGAATCTCATTATTGAGGTGACGGACGATAAGAGAAAAGGTAAAATTGAAGATGGTTTTGATCCATGTGATTAGGTGTGGGCTTCCTGAATGATTTAATTAAGGAGATGGTATGAATGTTTAGCTTGAAGGTGGTATACTCTAGCAGAGGTATTGAAGAGCTGGAGTAGACGGGGCACAGGCTG
>JAFGGA010000199.1 GCA_016930835.1 Deltaproteobacteria bacterium | reverse complement strand
TTTCCCCTTTTCTGCCTGCCTGCGCCGCGCCCGACGCGGCAGACAGGTCATTCCGCGACCCCTCATCAAGTGCGGGGCAGGCTTGATCGCGGAATCCAGTTGTTTCGATTTTTCAAAAATAGCTAACGTATTACAACTTTTGATATTTTACTTCGAGATCCCACCGTCTTTCACTTGAAACCCGGAATCTTCAAATCCTCGAATCCTTACCATTGATTTGTCTGTTATTCTGTTACCTGACATTCCCCAATCGATATAGAAGGAGCCGTCACCGAATCATGTTCCCCCGATCTCTTCCAAAGCCTTGTGGTACAAAGCCAACAAATATCCTTCCAATTCCAACTGTTCCTTCTTAGATATCCTGGAAATAATCTGTTTTATCCCTCTCCTTTCCTTGGATTGGATATAGGCCTTTTGACCATTTTCAGTCAGTTCGAATCGAATGATATTTTGTTTTTTTGAATCATGGACCTTCCTGATCAAACCGTCTCGCTCCATCTTATTGAGAAGCTCTGACACGGAGTTACGTTCCCGACAGAGATGATGGGCAATCTCAACAGCCGTCGGACTTTCATGAATGTTATGCAATAACATGAGCAGAGCGGCCCGCCTGTAATGGATACCATAACCGGCTAATTGCTTCTGACGTAGTTTAATAATCTCATCGGTTGTCTCTACCAATAAAAGATATGCCAGATAATCCAAATCTTCCGACCGAACATGCGGTACGGAACGATTTAATCCATAGTCAACAAGAATGGAATCCCTTATCCTCTCCAATAGAGTGTATAAATGTTGGAGCTTTGGCTTATTCAGAATTGAAAAAACAGCATGTATGGATTCACGCTTGCTCGCCAGATCGGTAAGCCGGCTACCCTTTTTCGTCAAAAGGACCCGCACCCTGTTTTTATGAACCACATCATTCACCTTTTTAACGAGCTTATCCTTTTCCATCTTGCTTAAGAGTTCCGAAACAGAGTGCCGTTCACGGACCAGGCGACGTGCTAGTTGCGCCGGCGTAGGGATATCATCCATATCTTGCAGGATCAATAAAAGGGCATAACGCCTGGGATGGATACCATACCCATCAAATTCAATCTTCCTCACCTTTCGAATCGCATCCCTCGTCAACTCCATGAGGATATCAAGCTCGATATTTTTTTCGGATGATAAAAGAATGTTTTTCGCTTTTTGAGAATCCTCTGAATTCATGATTATTCCTTATGTGATAATGACAGCCAATATGTATCCAAGCCCAACTCCAAAATGGCGCGAGTAGCCCTACCTGAGATTGAATTGAGGGCCTGCAACCTAAAGTTCAGGAAGGGGACCGTGACCTTAGTGAATCAAACGGTATCCTCCTTGTCATCCTCGCTGCCATCTTTTTCCTTCAATTGCCGTAAAGTCTCTTTGAGTAGAGGTAGCCGTTGCTTATCTTTTAAATCCGTTGAACTTCTTTTAAGGTGGATTAACGTGTTCAGATCCAGCACCCTGAGCAGGTATCCTCTGAATCCAATTTCAACTGTGTGGTCAAGTAAATCCCAATAGGTCCTTTCCCCCTCAATAACAGCTAAAACATCAAGAGGCCCAAGGCGGGTTTTTAAAAGGTGATGACCACCCCCCAATAAATCTTTTTCTTTAGGCTTGATGAGCTTGTCATCTAAGCGACGATAAAATGCTTCTTCCGAATCAAGAAACATGAAAAGCTTGGCAACATTTTCTGAAGATTTGTTGTAAACAATGTCTACATCCATTGTTGTTATTGGTGCCCCTTGGATGACCGCGGCAAGACCCCCAACCAAAATAAAATCCACACCTTCCTTTAGAAGTCCCTCAAGAATTTGACTTAGGTCCGGGTTTGTAGGTTTTCCGCTGTTTGTAGGCATCCCTCAACTCCAAAATGGCGCGATAAGCGTTATCATTAGCCCGCAACCGATCCTCAGGCGACATTTTTAAGAACATGGTAACCAAACCCTTGTCAACATGGGATGGATTCTTGCTTTTTCTGCTTTTCGTCATCTGATCTCATCAGGGTTTAAGGTGCATATTTTAAGGCGATTGAATATTTAACACGCATAATCCAAGATCCAAACTTCAGTGCCTGTTTCCGGGAGATCGGCCTGAGATAGCTCCACCTCGCTTTGACCTGTTTTTTTAACATTGGTCATTTTCGCCAGAAATCCATCTGCCGTGGCTATGGGGAGCCCGCATTTATCGGTTTTATAGTGCATGGGGATCACCACTTTGGGATGAACGGCATTTACCACGTCCACGGCACTTTGGGCATCCAGCGTGAATGTACCTCCCACCGGCACGAATAGAAGATCCACGGGACCGATGGCCTTGAGTTGGTCTTGTGAGAGCCGGTGGCCCAAATCGCCCGTAAAGCAGATATTCAAACCTTCCAACGCAAATACAAAAACCATGTTTTCGCCGCGTTGAGATCCTCCGGACTCGTCATGATACATTTGAATCCCTTTGACGTTGACCCCCATCACCTGACCTGAACCTTTCAACACCTTGGGTGCCCCGGGCAAACCCTCTACGAAATTATGATCGGCGTGCTCATGACTGACCAAAACGATATCCGCCTGATCACTAACCGGTTCATAAGCGAGCGCCCCGCCATAACCGCCGGGATCATACGGGTCCGTGATGATGACGACGCCATCGATGGCTCTAATGGTAAAACTTGCATGTCCGTTCCATTTAATCTTCATGGCTTTTCCTCCTGATGATTTGTTTCGCCCGCGCTCTGCTTAAAAGACAGCAGGTCGATGGACAGGGTTAAAAAATGGTTGAAGTTTATGGTTGGCTATTTGGCTATAGGATACCAATCACTTCTTAAATGGTTAAAATCTGAATGACTGTATAGTGCCAGAGACCCTAAACGAGCAGAGAAAAATTTTTTTATATCTCACCGTTAAAAAGGATTCAGGATCTGGGAAAGATATCAATGTTACCCCCCCCTCAACCCCTCTCCCCCAAACCCTGCGAGAGGGGTTTTGGGAAGACAAATGGAGCACCGACACTCATTCACTGATCCCATCTTCAGCCATTTCATCCTTTTTAGCGGCTTTTTTCTCAGCAATCCGAGCCACAAAGATGCCTATCTCGTATAAAACGATCAATGGTCCGGCCATCATGGCTTGGGTAATAACATCAGGGGGGGTCAGGATCGCACCGACAATAAAAGCCAACAGAATGGCGTATTTGCGATTCTTCTTCAGAAAATCGGATGTGACCAGACCCATACGGGATAAAAAGAAAATGATCACGGGAAGCTCAAAGACCAAGCCGAACGCAAAGATCAGTCTCATGGAAAATGAAAAATATTGTTGTATGGAAGGAAGGGCCTGAATGGAATCATTGGCAAAGCTTAGAAAAAAACGAAATCCAAACGGAAAAACGATAAAATAACCGAACAGCCCGCCACCCACAAAAAGGAGCGAAGAAAAGCTCACGAAAGGAATCACGTACTTTTTCTCATGCTGATAAAGTCCTGGCGCAACAAACATCCATAACTGATAAAAAATAATCGGTGATGAAATAAGGATCCCTCCGATAAGCCCTATCTTGAGATAAATAAGGAAAGGTTCCGGCAAATTGGTAAAGATAAGTTTGCCCTCCTCTGGGAGCTGCTCCTTTAACGGCATGAGGAGTATTCTGAACAGATCTTCGGAAAAGACATATGCAATCACAAAACCTATTCCAATGGCTATGGCGCAATAAATCAATCGCTGTCTCAATTCTTCAAGGTGACTCATGAAAGGCTGTTTTTCCGAGTCATTCATCCTCGTGTTTCTCCTTCTCAGCGTCTGTTAGGTATTCAGCGGCCTCTTTTTCCTCGTATTCCACCTCTTCATAAACCGGGATATTTTTCAAGCCGCTTACGGAGTCCACCAGATCATCTTTGATCTCTTTGACGTCTTTGAAGGTCTCATCAAATTCCAGGCTGTCCTTGATCTCCTGGGTCGCCTTCCGGAATTCGGCCATGCCCCTACCCAAGGCCCTGGCCAGATCAGGGAGTTTCTTGGGTCCGATAACGATCAGGGCAATAGCCATGATAAGCATTAATTCAGGGAAACCGATACCGAACATCTTTATCTCTCATGACAAGTCGAGCATCATGGCGATTTCGTCACAATCCGGGAACTTGGGGCACTTGAGGCAATCAGCCCAAATCTTATGAGGAAGGATGGATTTATCAATCTCTTGAAAGCCCATTTTCTCAAAAAACTTGGGGACATAGGTCAGAGCAAAGATTCTCGATAGACCCAATTCCCCCGCCTCTTCAAGACACCTCTCCACCAACTGTCTTCCAAACCCCTCCCCATGATAGGTCTCAGCCACGGCTAGAGATCGAATCTCTGCAAGCTCCTCCCAACAAACACCCAAGGCACATACACCGAAAACCTCTTCATGATCACTCCCGTCCACCAAGACAAACAGATCCCTTAAATGGTCATAAAGTTCACTGAGGGAACGAGGCAATAAGGCGCCTTTACCAGCATAATGCACTAACAGCTTATGGATGGACTTGACTTCCTTTGTAACCGCTTTTCTGATCATCATATTATTCTATCCTTGATACAAAACCTTTGATACCCGCTTCCTGTTCGAGCTTTCGCACGTAATTATCCGCATCTTCACGGGTATGGAATCTCCCACATCGCACACGATAGAGGGTTTTTCCACTCATCGTTACCGAGTAATAATACGCCGAATATCCTTTTCGAATCAATCGCGAGGCCAAATCCGACGCACTCTCTTCATTTTCAAGCGACGCCACCTGAACCGTGTAGGGGATATCCACGGAAGTCGGCCTTGTTTTCTCCACCTCCGGATGAACGACAACTGGTATCTCCTTTTTCACGGCCGGTGGGGGTCGCACGACAGGATTTTTTTCAGTCCCCTCGACAACCTGTGGGGATTGAGATTTCGGGGTGACTTCACTTTCTCTTTTCGCCTCATCTTTTTTGGTGGCCAGTCTCTCATAAAAGTCCAATTTGGGGTCAGGTTCAGCCTTAATGGTAGGGCGTGATTCAAGTGGTTCTTTGGCCTTGACCATATCCTGGACCCTGCTGATCTGTCTGCTCAAATCGGAAATGGCCGTGCCAGCCCCGGGCAAGAATCCCTGTCCCAAAAGGATACCCAAGAAAAAACTCCAGGAAAGCAAAACAAGAAAAAATATGCTCCAAAGGGTAATGGAAAGACGTGTTAACTCGATATGATATCTTTTTTTTGTACCTGGTTTCATAGTCATGGTCCTTTGTCCTGACGCCCTGTCCGATCTTCTAAAAAAATTAAATCGGAGCATCCTACATTCTCTCCGGGGCGTGAACGCCCAAAAGTCTGAGTCCATTGGAGATGACGATCCTGATGGCGTCCACGAGGGCCAACCTTGCCTGGGTCAAGGGCTCATCCCCGGTCACGATTCGATTCTCCGGGATCTGATTACCGATATTGAAGTATTTATGAAACAACCCCGCCAACTCTCCGAGGTAATAAGTTAAACGGTGCGCCTCAAAGGTCTTACCGATGTCCCTGATGAGTGAAGGAAACTCCGCCATAAACCGGATCAATCGCATCTCTTCCTCCAACACCAGTCGATCAGCCGTCTTCGTCGCACTCCGGGAGTAGATAATGCCTTCGGATTCAGCCTTTCGAAAGATACTGCATATCCTGGCATGTGCATACTGGACGTAATAGACCGGGTTATCACTATCATGCCTTTTGATGAGATCCATATCCACATCCAAAGGAGAATCATGGTTTTTGGTGAGGAAGACAAACCGGACAGCATCCACCCCCACTTCCTCTACCAATTCCTTGAGGGTAACATATTGCCCCGCCCTTTTGGACATCTTGACCTCCTGTCCCCCTTCCCAAAGTTTCACCAGTTGGACAAGCAGGACCGACAACCAATCCTCATCGATCCCATTAGCCTTAAGGGCGGCCTTCACGCGTTGGACATATCCATGATGATCGGCCCCCCATATATTGACGGCCTGAGAGAACCCCCTTTTCCACTTGTCCAGGTGATAGGAGATGTCTGAGGCGAAATAGGTATATTGTCCGTCATTTTTTCGAATCACACGATCCTTGTCATCCCCGAACGACGATGTCTGTATCCAAGAGGCTCCATCCTTCTCGTATAGCTTTCCCTTATCCTTCATGTCCCGAAGGGCCTCTTCAACAAGACCCTTTTCAAACAAAGATGTCTCACTATACCACACGTCAAAGTCCATGCCGAATTGGACCAGATCCTTCCTGATCTCCCTCAGCATTCTCTCCCTGCCTTGCTCGGCGCAAAAGATCACGGCGTCCTCCACCCCGAAGGTCGATAGGTCTTTTTCAGCCGATATTTCTTCGGCCAGATCAAGGATATAAGCACCATGATAGCCTTTTTCAGGAAAGGGATAATCCGGATCAGACATCTGCCTCCACCGACTGTAGATTGATTCGCCCAGAAGCCTAACCTGTTGACCCGCATCATTGATATAGAATTCCCGCACCACATCATAACCGCAAAAAGAGAGAACCCGGCAGAGGGTGTCCCCCAATGCAGCCCCCCTTCCGTGACCCAGATGAAGGGGCCCGGTGGGATTGGCACTCACGAATTCCACCAGGATATTTTTCCCATCACCGGATGTATTCCGGCCGTATTCATCCCGGTCCGTTATAATGGCATCCAATAACGAAAACCATTTTTCCTTCTTGAGCATAAAATTAATAAACCCGGGGCCTGCAATCTCGGCCCTCTCGATAAAGGTATCATGATTCTCCAAATGATCCATGATGGTCTGTGCGATGTCTCGCGGATTTCTTTTTTGCGAAGAGGCCAGAACCATGGGGAGATTGGTGGCAAAATGACCATGCTCCGGATTATTGGGAACCTCGATGATATATTCAGGCGGATCAACGGCCTTGAGCACACCCTCCTGAAAACAATGTTGAATGGTTTGGTTGAGTATTTGCTCCAATTCCTTTTTCATTCTATATATTCCTTGGTTACCTTTTGCCCGATGGAGCAAAAGACCTCATATGAAATCGTTTCCGCCCAACGGGCCACATCATCGCCGAAAATGGCCCCCTTATCCGAATCACCTATATAGATCACCTCATCCCCGGGGCGGACTTCCGTTTGAAGAGAGGTAATATCACAAAGGATCATGTTCATGCACACGGCTCCGACCATATCGACTTTTTCCCCGGCGATCAAGGCCTTGCCTTTATTGGATATACGCCGATGTAGGCCATCGGCATACCCTGCGGAGGTAATGGCCAGGCGCTGAGGGCCTTGGGTATAATAGGTTCGGCCGTAACTCACGGGGGTACGGTCGGGAAGATCCCGAACCTGAAGAACCCTACCCCTAAATTCCATAACCGGTTTCAACGGCACCGGACATGAAAATTCAGGTGAAGGGAGACCGCCATAGAGCATAATGCCCGGCCGGACCATATCAAAATGAGAATCCGGATGGGCCATGATCCCGGCGCTGTTGGCCAAATGGTTCAGGGGAAGTTCCAATCCCATTGAGCGGCCCATATCCACCGCTGCTTCAAAACGCCTGATCTGGTTGATGGTGAAATCCGATTCAGGACTATCTGCCGAGGACAAATGGGATGCCAATCCCTCCACGTATAGCCCTTCCAGTTCCATCAGCCGTCTTAAGAAGGCAGGCGCTTCTACATGGGGAAGCCCCAGCCGACCCATACCGGTATCCAGTTTCAGATGGATGGGAACTCGTTTTGCTTCCCGAACCGCTGATCGGGACAACCATTCGGCGCTCGACATATCAAATATCATGGGGGTTATATCTTCTTTAACGACGAGATCGGCCTCTTCTCGGGATCTTATACCGCATAGGATAATAACGGGCACCCGAACGCCGTTTTGTCGAAGTTCCAAGGCCTCATGGAGAAAGGTCACACCTAAGGCATCGATTCCGTTCTTCTCCAAAGACCTGGAAACCTGAATCAGACCATGACCATAGGCATCGGATTTGACGATTCCCATAATCCGGGGCTTCGGCCCGATTAACCTCCGTACCTGGTTCAGGTTATGGGCAAGGGCCGATAAACGTATCTTGATTGTATTGGGCAAATGAGACATCCGACTGATTGTTCCTTGTTCAATAGGTGCTTGAAGTTAACTGATATCGGAATTTATTTCAAGAATTCAGTCTAATAACTATTGTTGACACCATACAAGACAGCACGTATGATGAATTTTATCAAGCGTAACGATAATTTACTCGCCTGAACAGGGAATATCAACCATGAAATTACTCTTTCTTGTCGTCGGAATAATATTCATTATTGAGGGACTACCTTATTTTGCATTTCCGGATAAGATGAAAACCTGGATGAGGCGCATCCAAGATCTCCCGGATTCGCACCTCAGGATCATGGGTCTGGTGGCCTTGGTGATTGGATGGATTATGGTTTATATTTTTAAAAATTAGATTTCTTTGCCATATTCGAATATCTACTTTTGAAGACGAATATTTTAACAAAGTTCTGAACACCAAAAAGGTATTGGATGCGAGGCGCTGAGGAGCGACGACTGAGGCATATGAACAATCCACCGCAGAGAGGAGTGATCGAAAGCAACGCAGCAGATGACACCATTTTGGTGTTCAGAACAATAAAATACTTTGACTTACCAAACCATTTTGTTTAAGTTACAAAGTTCAAGTGTCCGGACCCCTACCGATGTATTTCATAAACGCTCTACGTTTCAAGACACTAAAATCCTGAAGGATTTTATGGACATGATAAGAGGGTAACCCGGACCTTAACGCACATTTAGATGTATAATATTGATGATTATAATTACGATCTGCCAGGCGAATTGATCGCCCAGGAACCTGTTCCGGAACGTGATCATTCTCGACTGCTTCGGGTGGATCGTTCGGGGATGCTGATTACCGATCACCATTTTTTTCAACTTCCCGATTTATTAAGCCCTGGAGACCTCCTTGTAGCCAACAATACAAGAGTTGTCCCTGCTAGGCTTTTAGGCCGGAAGGAAAGCGGTGGCCAGGTCGAGGTTTTGGTCCTGGAACATCCCGATGATGAAACATTAAACTTAGACACGCGATGGTGTCTATTGAAGGCATCAAAAAGACCTCAAAAGGGTAGGCGCCTGTTTTTTGACAGGGGTATCTCCGGTTTGATTGAAGATGTGGGAGAAGATGGTCTGACCAGGATCATTTTTCAGGGCGATTCATCTATTGATCAATTTATGGATGAGCATGGTCAGACACCATTGCCTCCCTATATCAAAAGGTCGGCTCAAGACGGCAGGTCGTCCCTGGACCGGGACCGATACCAGACTATCTTCTCTTCCAGGAAAGGGGCGGTGGCGGCACCCACGGCCGGCCTGCATTTTACAAAAAGGCTTTTAGATCGGCTACGGGAAACCGGTGTGTCCTTGATTGAGCTGACCCTTCATGTCGGTCATGGGACATTCAGGCCTGTTCGTACCCGTGATATTCGAGATCACCAGCTTGGAGAAGAAACCTATATCATCGGCCCGGACACGGCAGATGTCATCAATCATGCCAAAAAACAGGGCCGGAGGGTGATCGCCGTAGGAACTACTGTGGTCCGGGCGTTGGAAAGCGTGGCTGGAGAAAATGGGGCCATTACCCCGGGAAGAGGGAAAACCGGACTGTTAATCACACCCGGGTATTCTTTTAAGATAGTGGGCGGTCTCATAACCAATTTCCATTTGCCCAGATCATCATTGCTTTTCCTTGTCTCGGCTCTTGCCGGGCTGGATCTGGTGAGAGACGCCTATTCTTGGGCCATTGAGAAAAGATACCGGTTTTATAGTTACGGCGATGCAATGTTGATTTTATAAAATATTTTGAATTTTAAAATCACACATAACTGCAAAACAACCCGAGCCAGGGTTGGTGAATTGGACACACCCCACGGTACCTTTGAGACACCCGTTTTTATGCCGGTGGGGACCCAAGGCACGGTCAAGGCCGTTTCCCCGGAAGAACTAAAGGATGTGGGCGTTCGGATCATTCTGGGCAATACCTACCACCTTTATCTCAGGCCGGGCCACGAGATTGTAAAGAAGATGGGTGGGCTTCATCAGTTCATGAATTGGGACCGACCCATCCTGACGGATAGCGGTGGATTCCAAGTATATAGTCTGGCAAAGCTCAGGGCCATTTCGGAAGACGGGGTTACGTTTCAATCGCATATTGACGGGTCCCGTCATTTTATCGGGCCAAAAGAAGCCATTCGCATTCAACACGCCCTGGGCGGTGACATCATCATGGCCTTTGATGAGTGTGCCCCTTTTCCGGCCGATCGGGATTACATCCGAAAGGCCGTTCAATTGACCAGCCGATGGGCGGAGCAATGCCTGGAACAAGATAGGGGGGATGGCCAGGCCCTTTTTGGTATCGTTCAAGGCGGCGTGTATAGCGATCTGAGGGAGCAAAGCGCAAGAGAACTGGTTCGAATGGGCTTTGACGGATATGCATTGGGTGGACTATCCGTCGGAGAAGATTCTGAGACCAGAGATCGTGTGATTCGAGACACTTTACCTTTTCTGCCTGAAGACAAGCCCGTGTATCTCATGGGGGTGGGCAGGCCTGAGGATATCGTGGAGGCCGTTGCTCATGGCGTGGACATGTTCGATTGCGTCATGCCCACCCGTAATGCCAGAAACGGAACGCTCTTTACCCAGAAAGGCAGGCTGGTCATCAAAAACGCCCGTTATGCCGATGATGACCGGCCCATTGATGAAGAATGTCAATGCTATACCTGCTCGCATTATTCCAGGGCCTATTTAAGGCATCTCTATATCGCCAATGAGCTCCTGGTTTACAGGCTGAACAGTATTCACAATATACATTATTATACCCATCTCATGGATACGATTCGAGAAGCCATTATAAATAATGGGATGGATAAATTTAGAGAAAATTTTTACAAACGAAGGGAGGATCTAGAATGATTTCTATAGCGTATGCCATGGGAAGCACCGGTGGCGGAACAGCTGGACAGGGAGGGGGTTTTAGCGCCTTTATACCCCTTATCCTGATGTTTGCCATATTTTATTTTTTGCTTATTCGCCCCCAACAGAAAAAGGCAAAGCAACATCGCCAAATGATATCGTCTTTAAAAAAAGGGGACAGGGTTGTAAGCTCAGGCGGGCTTCATGGGGTGATCACCGGCATTACCGATGAAGTGGTCACCATGGAGATTGCACCCAAAGTAAGGGTCAAGGTCTCAAGGGGCTCCATTGCCGGGGCTGTGCAAAAAGAGGCCGTGCAACCCGCTGATCAATAATCAAATTGTTCATCTCGAAGGAGTAGGCCGTGTCAAAAAAATTAGGCTGGCGTGCAGCGATCATTGCTTTTCTCATCTTAATGTCGTTCATCTACCTTACCCCGTCCATTACCAAAGAGCTCCCACCATGGTGGTCCAGCTTTTTGCCCCAGGAGAAAATAAACTTGGGATTGGATCTCCTGGGCGGCATGCACTTGGTCTTGGAGGTCCAGGTGGAAAAGGCCGTGGAAACGGACCTTGAAAATGATGTGGAGGATATCAGGCAAGAGCTGAGAAAAAACAATATCCGATATCTGGATATCCAACGTAACGGGATCAAGGGCATTAATCTCACCCTCATGAGGACCGAAGATCTGGAGGCCTTTCAAAAAATGGTGGAAAATCTCTATCCAGACTATACCACTGAGAGGGGTCTCGGGAATGAAAACGGTATGGAGATGCGGATGCTATTGGATCCGGGAGCAAGGGCACAGATCACGAAAATGGCGACGGAACAAGCCCTGGAGACCATCCGAAACCGCATTGATCAATTCGGGGTTACGGAACCGGATATTCGGTTGCAGCAGGATAACCGGCTGCTCATTCAATTGCCCGGCATCAAAGATCCGGAACGAGCCCTGAAAATCATTGGAGAGACCGCTCATCTTGAATTCAAACTGGTCGATGAGGAAAACAGCCTCGAGGAAGCGCTCAGAGGGAATATTCCCCCTGGTCGAGAAATCCTGTATGAAGAGACCGAAAGCGGCCAAAAGATCCCTTATCTATTAAAGAAAAGAACCCCCCTGAACGGCACGTTTATTACCGATGCCAGGGTTCAATTCTCACCGCAAACCAGCGAACCGTATGTCTCCTTATCTTTTGATAAAAGAGGGGCCTTGATCTTTGAAAGGATTACCGGGGAAAATATCACCAAACGCCTGGCCATTGTCCTGGATAACAAGGTCTCTTCCGCGCCCGTCATACAAGACAAGATAAGCGGAGGAAATGCCCAGATCACCGGCCGATTTACCATGGAAGAGGCCAGGGACCTTTCCATTGTCCTCAGGGCCGGCGCCCTTCCCGCTCCGGTAAAGATCCTGGAAGAACGGACCGTGGGTCCTTCACTGGGGAAAGATTCCATTACAAAAGGTTTTCAGTCCATGATCATCGGTGGAGTGCTCGTCATCCTCTTCATGATTATCTACTATGCCTTCTCCGGACTCATCGCGGATCTGGCCCTCTTACTCAACATCCTGTTTATTATGGCCGGATTAGCCTTTTTCGGCGCCACGTTAACATTACCCGGTATTGCCGGCATCATATTAACCATAGGTATGGCCGTTGATGCCAACGTCCTGATCTTTGAGCGCGTCCGGGAAGAACTCCGATTGAATAAACCACCTCGGGCCGCCATTGAAAGCGGTTACAGCAGAGCCATGGTCACGATCCTGGATGCCAATGTAACAACCTTTATCGCGGCGTTAGTGCTTTTCCAATTCGGTACGGGTCCGGTTAAAGGTTTTGCCGTGACGCTCAGTATCGGTATCGTGGCCAGTTTTATTACGGCTGTTTTTGTTACACGTATAGTTTTTGATTATCTGCTGACCGTCAGGAGATGGAAAAAAATCAGCATCTAGGATCACGAAAATCTTATGAATCGAACGACAATTATGGAGTCATTCTATGCAATTCATTAAACCGGGAACGAATATCGATTTTATAGGAAAAAGGAAGATAGCATTCTTTCTATCTCTTCTATGTATTATCGTCACCATTGTACTCCTGATCTGGAGGGGTGGACCAAACCGTGGCGTGGACTTCACCGGCGGCATATTGATGCAGGTGACATTCGATCAGCAACGCTCACCCGCCGAGATTAAGGCCGCACTGGCGCCCATCCATCTCGATGACAGCATTATCCAGGAATTCGGGGAGGTAAATAAATATCCATACACCCTTCAATTAAAACAAAAAAATCTGGAATTGAACAGCGTTATAGAGGGAATCAGCGAAGCTCTAAGTGAAAGGTTTGATGAAAACGTTGTCATTAGTGGTGATGCGACAGGCGAGACCATCACGATCCATCTAAAATTGCATTTTAGAAAACCCCCTTCAGAGATCGAATCGGCATTAAAACCGCTGGAACTGGAGGATCTCATCATTGAATCATTAGAACCGATAAAGGAATATGAATATCTGATACGGGTTAGAGAGACGGACACGGAGTTGACCGGTTTGGGTGAGGAGGCCAAAAAAGCGATGACGGCCGCATTCGGGCAAGGCATTGAAGTAACACGTGAAGAGATGGTGGGGCCAAAAGTGGGCGCGGACCTTCAACAAAAGGCCATGAATGCCATCTTTTATGCCATACTTTTTATTGCGGTTTATATTTCAGGAAGGTTCGAGTTGAAATGGCTGATGAGCATCATCATGGCCATAGCCCTGATATTTGCCGTATACATCGCGTCCGCGTTCGGTGTCAGCACCACGTGGTTGATCCTGGTAGCCCTTTTGGTGACCATCGGGCTCTGCTGGTTTCTGAAATTAAAATACGCCATGGGGGCCATCCTCGCCCTCATTCATGACGTGACCATCACGGTGGGGGCCTTTGCCCTCACCAACCGTGAGATATCCCTGGCCATCATCGCCGCGCTCCTCACCATAGTGGGTTATTCCCTGAACGACACGATTGTGGTCTTTGACCGGATCAGGGAGAACCTAAAACGTTACCGCAAGGAAAAACTGGAAGATGTTTTAAACAGCAGTATTAATGAAACATTGAGCAGAACCATCCTGACATCAGGAACCACCTTGATTGTTGTCATCGCTCTCTATCTCCTGGGCGGCGGAGTGATCCATGATTTTGCATTCGCATTACTGATAGGGATCATCGTGGGGACCTATTCCTCCATTTTTGTGGCAAGCCCGATTATTCTCGTTTGGGAGCATCAATTTTCCGGAAAAAAGAAATCAACAAGGAAAAAATAAAATTCGCTTCGCCTCAAAGGATTTTAAGTGGCACGAAAACCGAGAAAAAAACCACGACCCCATGGGATCGGCTTCTGGATATTTCTCATTCTGCTGCTCGGTTCACTTGCGGCGGGTTGGAAGCTGTGGCCCTGTTTACTGAATGAATCTCCCCAATTTCATTCTTTGCTTCTCCAGAAAAACGGCACACCTTTAAAACTCATCAACGGTGAAGGCATTCAACTCAAACCCGAAGATAAGATCAAGATCTTGGAGATCTCCACGAACATCTGTTTTAACAGAGGTGTTCGCGTGGTCGCGAAGGATTTTGACGTGGCTGCTCTGCTCTATGAAGAAACATCCTTGGCAGCCCTTATCATTGATCGGGATATCTTTAATCGATATGAGTTCCAATTGATGATCAAGCATTACAACGAAGACTTGGGCCATATTCATGTGGTCATCGAGCCCACTGTGGAGGACTGGCTGGACAAGGCGGATCGAAGTATCGGTGAAGAAAGAAAAATCGCCGTTCTGGAACGGGCTCGAAATTTCGCCCCCCAAGATCATCGGATCAGAGACCGTCTTATTCAGGGGTATATCACCCTTAAAAATTGGCGTCAGGCGGCTCTCTTGTTGGAGGAAAAGTCCAAGGAAGATTCGAGCCCGGAAGTGCTTAATGAGCTTCTTGACGTGTATGAGGCCATGTCCAAATCAAGGGAGATCATCTCCACACTCCGTCGCCTTGCCGAATCAACACCCAACGATCCAGCGATGAGATACCGCTTGGCATCATACCTTGAAAAAACAGGACGTTTTTCAGAGGCCATTCATGAATATGAGACTCTTTTAAAAATAGTCGGTAAAACGGACAAACTTTCCATCCATAAGACCTTGGGATTCCTTTATGCTAAAGAAAATCAACCGGAAAAGGCCATGAATCATTACCTCAATGCCCTTGAGATGGATCAAAAAGATGTGAACCTTTATTATAACATTTCCTACCTCTATGAAAAAATAGGCCAAAAGGACAAAGCGGACCTTTACCTGGCCAAGGCCGTGGCGCTGAAGGCCGGAGATGTGGACAGCCGGATTAAGCTCGCGGAAAGCTTGATCGAAAAAGGCCGGTTTGAAGAAGCGGAAGAATACCTTGAGCAGGCGGTGCAAAAGGAGCCCCGATCCCTGAAGGCATGGCTGCTTATGCTTCATATTGCCGAAAAAAAGGGGAATAAAGACTTAATCAAGAGATGTTATCAAGAGATACTAACGCTGGACCCCAAAAACACGACCGTTCAATACAACCTGGGGGTATTGGAATACGAGGCCGGACAATGGGAAAAGGCATTGAACTACTTTAAGGCATTCCTGGCGTCCAACCCCGAGGACGTGGAAGCCCATGTTTTCTTGTTTGATATCCACCTCAAACAAGATAATAAAGATCAGGCCTATCAGGAGGCCCGTATCCTGGTTGATCTAAAACCCCAAGAAGTGGATTTCTATCGTTTCCTTTATGAATATCTCAATAAAAAAGGGACTTTTGAAGAATTGGTCTCCATTTTAGAGAAGGGTGTGCAATCTATTCCTGAGAACATTGAATTGAAAGAATATTTGGTTGATGCCTACTTGAAGACAGACCGCGTAGATATGGCCATTACACAAATCAATGAGATCATAATGTCCAGGCCCGATGACGTGTCCCTATTGCTTCAGGCGGCGAAGCTTTCCGAAAGGATGGGACATAAGAACGATGCATTAGGGTATTATAAAAAGATTATCGAGATCTCCCCCGGTCATGAAGAAGCGGAGGCGGCCTACCTAAGACTCCGCCTCGAGGTCCTGCCCCTTGAACGACGAAACCCGTAAGCCACGTGTTCATGTCACGGCCGGGGTCATCCGACGAGACGGACAAATCTTGATCACCAGACGCCCGAAGGGAATTCACCTCTCAGGTTTTTGGGAATTTCCCGGAGGAAAACAAGAACCGGGCGAAGATCTGATCGAGTGTTTAGTGAGGGAAATCAAAGAGGAACTGGATATCGATATTAAGATCCAAAAGGCCCTACTCACCGCTCATCACAAATATGACACCAAAGAGGTCACCATCCATTTTTTTGATTGCACCATACTCAAAGGCGATCCCAACCCCCTGGAGGGGCAGGAGATGCGATGGGTCACACCCGGAGACCTCTTGAATTACACCTTCCCGCCGCCGGACCGAAAGATGATCGATTTTCTGGTGTCAAGGGAGATATAAATCGTTTCCGGGCGGTATTTTAAATATTTAACGCAAACATGACCAATCCATCCAGCTGTTCAATCGCAATAGAGTCATGATCATCCTGCCGCTCCAAATCCTCCAATGTTCCTATTTTGGCCTCAACAGCCTTTATGGTTTTCTCAATATAATGAATAAATGGGTCTGGTGACAGGACCTCTTTATGACATCTCAGGGAGGAAACCAGGCTGAGGTCATCACGTTCGTATTCCCTTGCCAATTCACGCGCTTGTTCAAGCCATTGAAGGACTGTCTTGACGAGCCCGACTGTTAAAACAGGAGTGAAATCCAATAATATAGCCGAAAAATGGAATTTAATATTGGGGATGGCCGTCCTCAGATAAATCGATTCATCATAACTTTGGATAGCATTCAATAGAAATTTATTAAAAACAGGAAGTTGCGCATCAAGGGGATGATCATAACTTAGCCACCCCAGTGCATAAAAAACATCCAGGGCCGTTTTCCTGGAAATACCCTGTTTATCCCTTATCGGTTTTTCAGGATCAATAAAGATATCTGGGTCATTGAAAAGGATCTTTTTTAAACTTCGGGCGCACAACAAAAAGAAATATGAACGATATCCTCTTGATGAAAGGGCCATTCCCGCTTCAAAAAGGTTCTCGGTCTGCTCAAGTAACCCAATGACATCATCCTTGCCCAATATGATACCATCCTCTTCAAACCGCCCCTCACTGCTCCGAATAAGGCGTAGGATCTTCAGGGCCTTACCCATCTTACCCAAGGCATATTCGCAGAAATAGTCTTCAATCTTGGTGGTACAGATCTCATCAATTAATGCAGCCTCTTTTTCGGCTTGCCTGAAATGAAAGTCAGCCACTGAATAAATAGGGGCCTCCATCCCCAAGAGCCATGAGATCTCCATCCGAAGCGTCCGGGCTGGAAGATGAGAAGGGTCGGCACTTAAAATGATACTTAAAATATCATCGGCGGCCTTGAGACGCCTTCTAAAATACAGGGTCCTGGCTATTTCCAGTCCCAGCAGGGAGTTCTGGGGGTATCTTAAAAAAACAGGGACGGCATTGGTTCCTTTTTCCGTAAAAGTTTGATCCACCTTTGCGCCTTGGGTCAATAGCAACCCCCTAAATTCTAAATCCGCCTGGGCACCGGTTTGAAGCATAGGATCCGTTAATAAGGGAGGAACCAGATCCCAAAAATTCGTATTCCAAAGCCCGGTAATCCACCACACCGTGATGACTTCGCCGTTAAGCATTTCAACCTCTTTGGGGATATCATAAAATGTGGCCCGTATATCATTAACCAACACACAAAGATGGGCATAATCCGTCATCCGTATGGCCGAATCCATGGGAAGCTTTGCTTGAATAATGGATTGCAGATATAAATCCAGTGTAGATAACTCTCCGGCAGCTATCCCGATGGTCAGCATCCGCCGGGGTGAACCATGCGGCGACAAGGTCCATCTCACTGAAATCTGGTGTGCTATGGAGATGGCATCTTTAATACATCGCCCGTATGAACCGGGATGGTCGATACCGGATTGAATATGCTCCTCTTTGGGAAGGTCCAGGAAAAAGGACGTGGTATTGATGGATTGGATGCGTGAATAACGAAAAAAAGAAAGGTCTTTAACACACTGCCGTACTTCGTTGGTCAGCCATTTGACGGATTTGCTCTCAATCACGTCTCCCCGACTGGAAAGGTCAAAGACAATGCGCACGCCATGATCACTCTCGAGGGCATATTCCCTTGGACATAATTTCAAAAGCGTCTCATAATTCCATGGTTGACCCAGCTGCGGCCGTTTGTATCCAAACCAAAAGCTTAGTAACCGCAAGGTGTTTCGTTTGATAATGGTGTTTGCAGGCTCTCGCTGCAATCGGCTGAATGTCACATTGCTGACCTTCCCGGCAGGCAATAGATGATCAAATTGAAATCTTACGATCAGCTCGTTGATCCAATCGGTCAGACCACGGATAGACGTCTTGATTTTCGCCTTATCTTCCAGTAACCCTCCAAAACGAAGACCGACAGGCGGGCTGCACAAAGAGGGAGGTAGGGCATTTTTCTTGATGAATGTCTCAAAGGCCGCTTTTCCTTCCCCGTTTTCCAGCAAACAGGTTTCCCTTGCCAGTCGTATAAAGGGTTCCGGATCCCCATCATCCTCATCACAAAAGATCCTAAAGTCCTCAAGACTGGGAAAAACGGCCAACAGGCCAAGCCTCACCCTTTCATCATGGGTGAAATCCTTTTCTGGTTTGTTCGAATTTTTCGGCATCTCATGGGCCTCCTTTCTGAAACGCCAAACTGTTTCAGCCAGAAACAGTTTTTTCTTGAAACACTACTTGCTTATTGACCTAAAAGCTGAAACAAATTATGAATGGTCACCATTACAAAGTCAAGACAAAGAGGGTTATCATTCGTCGTTACACAATAAAATACCAATAAGATAACTGGTCGTTTTTCAAAAAGGAGAGGGTGTAATGGCAAAAACAGATGACATGATAAGGCTTTTTTCTCAACCAGGTTATCAATCTGAGTATTTACATGCCAAGGCCAATGAGACATGCATCAAATGTAAACGCCCCGTAGGCCCTTTTCGCGATAATGCCTCAAGATTTGAATATAAGATCTCGGCACTCTGCCAAGAATGTCAGGACGCCTATTTTCAGGATGAATCCTGGAACGTGAAGGTCACTAAAAAAAAGCAAGTAACGGCGGATAGCCATATTCAACCGATTCGTCAATGGATCAAAGGTTTCATCACCTACCCGAGAATTTCAGAGCCCAGATCATTACGCAAAACACACAGCCCTAACCCAAAACCATAAAAACTTCCTTGAATATCCATATGATAACCCGGAGCCGGGGCCAGGGTCAACGGGAAGCGATTTGTTATCGCCCTTGATGCCGCCCTCATCTGGATGGTCGCCACTCGATGTTCGGCAAAGTCATTACAAGATCACAAATCTTTCAAAAATGTAATCATTCAGAAAGGTTCATGAAAAGTTTCATGTGTATATTTCCAAGATGGTTTTTTGTTATTATCTCTATAAAGGATGAGGCATGAGATGGCTGTTCCACAAAAAAAAATAAAAACCGAAATTTCCGACTTCGATCTTATCGAGTGCACACGACAACCCGGAAACCTCCGGATCTCCAAACAGGCTTGTGCGCGGCGTTTTGAGATGGCGCAGAATCAACGTTCACTAGGGCCTAAAGGGCACTTTGGGGTAGCCTATCATTGGAGTCTGGAAAAATGCCAAAACTGCCCCAAAGGACGATCTTTTTCCAAAAGCATTCAGAAGAAAAAACGTGCCAAAACAGCATAAAAAAGGGAGTTGATGATGAAGCGGTCATGCCATGTTCGATATTTTTATGTGGTCTTTTTCTGGTTTATGGGATGGATATCAGCATCCTCCCCGTTCGTACTTGCCCAACCCAGAACTGACGCCCAAGCGGCCCTTGACCTTGGTACCGCCATTTCAGAGGTTGCCAAAGAAAATATTCCGGCCGTGGTGCATATAGATGTGATTCAGAGACAGGAAATGATCACCCCCATGCTCCCATTTGGTAATGACCCTTTTTTCCGCTTCTTTTTCAATACCCCCAATATGAACCGAAAGTTTCAACAGGAGCTCAAGGGATTCGGTTCTGGCATGATAATGGACAACCAAGGTCATATTTTGACCAATAATCATGTGGTCGGAAATGCAACCGCAATCGAGGTACTTCTCGCGGATGGGAATAAATATCCCGCAAAACTTATCGGGGCGGACTCAAAGACGGACATCGCGGTGATCAAGATTGAAACGGACATCGCCCTCCCCCATGTCATTTTCGGCAATTCGGACGAGATGGGTGTCGGGAATTGGGTGGTGGCGATCGGACACCCCAGAGGTTTAGACCAGACTGTGACCCAGGGAATTATCAGTGCCAAACACCGCCGCGGGATTATGGATCCCAACAGTTATCAGGACTTTCTTCAAACCGATGCGGCCATTAACCCCGGCAATAGCGGTGGTCCGTTATTGAACCTTCGGGGGGAAGTTATTGGTATCAACACGGCCATTGCATCTCAATCGGGCGGTTTTGAAGGGATCGGATTTGCCATCCCGAGCAATATGGCCCTCCACGTGGCCAAACAACTCATCACCAACGGCAAAGTTGTCCGCGGTTGGATGGGGGTTAGCTTGCAGGAACTCACGTTGGACCTAGCTAGGTCTTTTGGGTTAAAAAACACCAGAGGTACCCTGATTGCAGATGTGGTCAATAACGGTCCCGCCGACCAATCTGGCCTGGAAAGAGGAGATGTGGTGATTGCTTATGGCGATAAAGGGATCACCAATCTTGGCGACCTGATGAATGAAATAGCGGCCACACCTGTTGGAGAAAAAATCCGTGTCACGGTATTACGAAAAGGAGCGAAAAAAGAATTTACCGTCGAGATCGGCAGCATGGACTCGGCCACTCAAATAATGGCGGCCTCTCTCAAAGACCTGATTGGGGCCGAAGTCCGGAAAGTAGAGACAAAAGATATTCAACAATATAAACTTGACTCCGAGCAAGGGGTTGTCATTGTTGGAATCGATCCCAACGGGCCACTTGGAAGGGCCGGGTTTGAAAAAAATGACATCATCCTGGAAATAAACGGTCAAACTGTCGATGATTTGGAACGTTTTGTGGATCTGATCTCTTCGTTAGATCGAAACCGTATCATTATGCTTGCCCTGGATCATCGCACGGGCAGAACGGGTTATGTGCAGGTGGAATTAAGATGAAATAAGAAAGAGGTCTTAGCCGTTCTTCCATCCCCCCTGTATTTTTAACCATGAACCCATGTGCCAACCCTCATCCCATTTTATTTCCCACAATATTTTAAGCCCGTTTGCACTCTGTTTGTCAGTGTGTTATGAAGCAGGGAAAGATAAAGATTCGAAGTCCATGGTTCAAGGTTTACGGAAAAGACCTGATAAAATTTTCGACAAATGTTTACGTGCGACTCAATCTCCGGAATTCAATAGTCATTCGATTAGTATTCAAGCACAACAGAGAAAATTTTTGCCGGACCCTTAGTTTTTTCTTATTTTTGGGTAATTTCCCCGAATCCTTGAATCCTTATCGATAATTGCTTAAATCAGAGATGACACGACAAAAAAAATTCCAACACCAAGGTTTAAATATTGAACGAACGTAATCAATATTCAATAAAAGTAGACAATATATCTAAACATTTCACTGGGAATCTTTTATTTAAAGGCATATCCTTTCAGCTGATTTGCGGGGATGTTTTGGCGATTGCGGGATGGAATGGCTCCGGTAAAAGCACATTGCTGCGTATTATCGCCGGGCTAATGCGACCTTCTGCCGGTGATGTGGAAATCTTCCATAAGGGCACACCCATCTCCAAAGATGAAAGACCCTTTTTCCTGGGTATGGTCGCCCCGGCCTTTTCACTCTATAACGAACTAACAGGCATTGAAAATCTGGCCTTTTTCCATAAGGTCCGTGGATTGTCCTATGAACGTCAAGGTTGCCTCACTTTATTGGATCGTGTGGGTCTAACCGTCGAAGCCGATAAGTTGTATGGAAAATACTCTTCGGGAATGAAGCAACGCCTAAAACTCATCCAAGCCATTCTCCATAAACCACCTTTGCTATTATTAGACGAGCCGGGCTCTAACCTTGACTCCAAAGGCATGGCCGTTATAGAAGACATCATCAATGAACAGCGCCTATTCGGCATGACCATTATTGCATCCAATGAAAAAAGGGAGGTGGGTTACGCGGACCGGATCATCAACCTATCTGAATGAGGCCCTGGCCGTATGGATACGGGATGTTCGGGGTGAGTTCCGTACACGGTATGCGGTCAATGCCATCCTTATGTTCGCGGTGACAACCCTGATCGCCGTGAGCTTCTCCATAGGCGCGTATCGAATTGAGGATGCTCAAAAGCCCTTTCTATATGCCGTGCTCCTGTGGGTGATTATTGTATTCTCAGCCTTCTCAGGGCTTTCCCGTTCTTTTGTTAAGGAAGAAGAGGCCGGAACCATGGATGTGTTAAAACTATCAGCCCGGCCCAGGGCTGTGTTCCTGGGAAAATTATTCTTTAACCTGACCCTTTTGGGAGCATTGGAGTTGATTATCGTCCCGACCTTTATTATGTTCATGGGGTATGACATCGCTTCCACGGGATTTTTTCTTGTGATGGTTATCACAGCGGGCTTCGGGCTGGGGGCAGGAACCACTATTGTAGCCGCCATGATCACACAGACCGGCGCCAGAGGGGCCCTCTTTTCGGTCTTATCTTTCCCGTTGATTCTGCCCCTGATGATCACGGCCATAAAGGGTTGTGAGCGGGCCGCCCTTGGGATTGCAACGGCGGGATGGCCTGAAGTACGGATCGCCCTGGCTTATACGGTCATCATGATCACGGTGTCGTTATTTCTGTTCCCCCTGATATGGGAGGAATGAATATATTCAACTGATGGAAAGCATGCATATATTCTGGAAAATGTTATTGACCTTATGGATAGCGGCCATGATTGTGGCGGCATTCTTATTTGTTGAACCCGCATTGGGCTTCCCCGGCCAGACATCGCGTATCATGTTTTTTCACATCCCCCAAGCGTGGGTAGCGAGCCTGAGCTTTTTGCTGTCCATGATCGCAGGATGCCTATACTTGATCAAAAGGGAAATTCGATTAGACCAACTGGCCTTTTCGGCTGCTGAACTGGGGTTTTTATTTTGCTTATTGGCTACGGCTTCCGGCTCCATGTTTGCCAAGGCTACTTGGGGATCATTTTGGAATTGGGACCCCAGGGAAACATCCATCTTGATCCTCCTCATGATCTACGGGGCCTACTTTGCTCTTCGCTCCGCGATAGCGGAACAGGATAAAAAAAGGGCATTTAGCGCGGTCTATTTGATACTGGCCTTCGTGACTGTTCCCTTTTTAATCTTTGTCGTCCCAAGGATCACGTTTTCCCTTCACCCGGAAGATACCATGAATCCCATGAGCCCGGGCATGGACATAAGAACTCTCCTGGTGTTTTCAGGATCACTGTTCGCCTATACGGCCTTGTTTATTTGGATCTTAAGTTTACGCATGAGGATACTATGCCTTCAGCAGATGCGGGAGGACTTGGTACTAAATAAAGAAGTACAATAATATCGATCTATTAACGATAACAAAGGACACCCTTTCACTATGCGATTTCCAAAACTGAGCATTTCGATGGAAATCATTCCCTCCCCCGGCGGGAGGGATAAAGGGAGGGGGCGTTTTAATAAGGAGATGGTATGAATGTTTAGCTTGAAGGTGGTATACTCTAGCAGAGGTATTGAAGAGCTGGAGTAGACGGGGCACAGGCTG